>JBPCPM010000114.1:0-4534 GCA_050999155.1 Solirubrobacterales bacterium | reverse complement strand
GCTCGCTGCGAGCAGGCCGCCGGCGAGGGAGCATGTCGCTGCCGTCCCACCGCAGGGTCACGCTAGCCTCCCGGCGGTCCGGTCGGCCCAACGCGCGCCCGCCCGCCGATCGTTTCCCCTCGCGATGACCTCCTCCCAGGACCCTCCGGTCGAACCGGCGGCCGGACGCTCCGGCTCGCTACCTGCGACCAACGGCCGGGTCGAGGAGCGCCTCGGTGTCGACGGGCCCGGCCTCGCTGCCGGCGCCACGCGCAGCAACGGCGTTCGGCGTGCCGCCCTCACCGCCGAGCAACGCCGGTTTCTCATCCTTCTCGGCGCGCCCGCGTTCGGCCTCTCGGTCAGCGCCACCATCGTCACCACCTACCTGCCGGTCTTCATCGAGCAGCTGTCGGGCCCGGCGGTCACTGGCGCGCTGATCGGCATGGAGGGCCTTTTCGCGCTCGCGTTCCCGGTGATGGTTGGCGCCTGGTCAGACAGGACGGACACCCGGTTCGGACGCCGCCTGCCCTTCATGCTCGCGGCCACCCCACTCGCCGTGCTCGCCCTGGTCCTGATGCCGTTCGTCGGCTCGCTGCTGGCGCTGTCGGTCCTGCTCCTGGGCTTCTGGCTGGCCTACTTCACCTACTACCCGCCGTACCGGGCCCTGTACCCCGACCTCGTGCCGACCGATCTGCGCGGGCGCTCGCAAGGCGCCCAGAAGGTGTGGCGCCAGGCGGGACTCGGGGTGTCGCTGGTCGGGGGCGGGCTGCTGCTGGCGATCTGGCGGCCGCTGCCGTTCCTGCTGGCCTCCGCGGCGCTGCTGGTCGTCACGATCGTCGCGGCGCGCCACATCGACGAAGGCGAGACCCGCGCCGAGCGCCAGCGCGAGATGACCGGCCGCTGGCGACGCCTGCGCGAGGCGTTGCGCGAGCCGAACCTGCGCAACGTGCTGATCGCCAACAGCCTCTGGGAGTCGGCCGTCGGCACGATGAAGGCCTTCGTCGTGCTCTTCTTCACCATCGGCCTCGGTCGCACGACCGAGTTCGCCTCCGCCGTGCTGGCCGTGATCGCCGTCGCTGTTGTGGCCGCGGCGCTCGTCGGCGGCTACCTGGCCGACCGCTGGCGGCCCATCCCCCTGCTGACCATCTCCTCGGTGATCTACGGCACGGTGCTGTTCCTCCCGGCGTTCACGACGGCGGCCTGGGTGTTCGCCCTGATCCCGTTCGGCGCGTTCGCTGCGGGCATCGTCGTGACGCTTCCCTACGCGCTGATCATGGGCGTGATGCCCAGCAACCAGGAGCACGGTCTGATCTCGGGAATCTTCGAGTTCAGCCGCGGGTTCGGGGTGCTGCTGGGGCCGGCGATCGCCGGACTTGCGATCCAGTTCCTCGAGCCTGTGTTCCCCGGCACCAACGGCTACGCGGCGATGTGGCCCGTGGCGGGGCTCGCTGTCCTGGCCAGCCTGCCGTTCCTGCGACGGATCGACGAGCAGGCCGTCGGCCCCCACCTCGGCTGATCCGGCGCGAGCTCGCGACCCGCGACGTCGGCTCAGCTGACCTTGCGACTCGCGGCGCGCAGAGCCTCGATCGACGAGGGATCCTCGATGCGCTCGTCGCCGTCGGGCCCCCGCACGACGACCGACGGCGTGCCCGTGAGCGAGAACTTCTCGGCCTGAGCCTTCACCTCGTCCAGGCGCTCCGAACCTGGGCAGCTCGCGGTCGGACTTCCACTGCTCGAGGTCGGGGATGTCGGGGCCCTCGGCAACCGAGCCCCCTACGGGCTCGAGCCTACTGTGACCTGTCGGTGCTCCTTGCGCCGACCGGCTATCCTCAGACGAAGGGTATGGGGAACGAGGCGCACCCGCAGACGTCATTGCGGCCAGGAGCATGTCGGCGCACCCGCTGACACCCGGCCTGCCGAAAGACTTCCTGCGTCCCTGCGTACTGTTGCTGCTGTTCGAGCAACCCTCCCACGGCTACGACCTGCTGGAACGGTTGGGCGAGCTGGGGCTCGAGACCTCCGACCCCGGTGGCGTGTACCGGGTCCTGCGCAAGCTCGAGAGCGAGGGCCTCGTCCGCTCGGCGTGGGGCGAGTCGGCTCGGGGCGGACCGCGCTGCCGGACCTACCACATCACTCGGGAGGGATCGGCGGAGCTCGACGAACGGGCGCGGACGGTCGCCCATGCGACCCGGAGCGTCGATTGCTTCCTGGGACGGTATTCCGAGGCGCTGGGGGCACCGGCCCAGGCGCAGGACCCGGCTTCGAGACGGCGGCCGGGTCGGCCGCCTTGGACGCTGCCCGAGCGGGCTCGCCAGCCGTCGGCATCGCCCGCCGAGGCCGGCTGATCGACTGCCCACGGCTCGGCAGCATCGCCCTCGCGACGGGGTGAGCGCCGAGTACGCGCGTCCGTACGTTCGGTCTGAGCAGGGCGGAAATTGCGGGGGGTCACTAGGTGTGCGGCGCCTCTACTCGCCGCGCATACAGGCACCGCGCACCCTGACCGCCGCCCTTACGCAATCGGGTGACGGCCCCTAGCTTTTCCGTCGAGCGAACAAGGGGGCTTCCGTGTGTCTGGCCATCCCGGGTCAGGTGATGGAGATGGTCGACGAGACGAACCGCCTGGCCAAGGTGGAGATCGCCGGGGTGCGGCGCAACGTCAACGTGGGCCTGCTCGACGCCGACGACGGCAGCCGGATCGAGCCGGGCGACTGGGTGCTGATCCACGTGGGGTTCGCGATCTCCAAGATCGACGAGGACGAGGCGCACGCCACCCGCACGCTGCTGGAGAACATGGGCGCCGAGTACGAGGACGAGCTCGAAGAGCTCAAGACGAGCGTGATCGAGTGAGCCCCGACGGCTTCCCGGTCCTGCCCGCCGCCGACCCCGCCTGGGAGGCCGACGCCTGCACCCACGACGGCTGCATCACCTGCGGCGACGTGGCGGTCCCGCTGCGCGTCGTGCTGCTCGATGTGGCCAGCGGTCTGGCGCTGTGCGAGAACGCCGAGGGCGCGCGGGAGACCGTGGAGACGGCGCTCGTCGACGATGTCGTCGTGGGCGACGAGCTGCTGGTGCACGCGTCGACGGCGATCGCCCGGTTGGGAGCCGAGAGCTGATGCGCTTCGTCGACGAGTTTCGCGACGCCGAGCTGGGGCGGGCCGCCTCGGCCGAGATCCTGTCGCTGGTCGAGCCGGGCCGCCACTACAAGCTGATGGAGGTCTGCGGGGGCCACACCCACTCCATCTACCGCTACGGCATCGACGACCTGCTCCCCGACCAGGTGGAGCTGGTCCACGGGCCCGGCTGCCCGGTGTGCGTGATCCCCATGGGCCGTGTCGACGACGGTCTGACCATCGCCCGCGCCGACAACGTGATCTTCACCTGCTTCGGCGACATGATGCGCGTGCCCGGCTCCGAGCAGACCTTCAACGAGGTAAAGGCCGAGGGCGCCGACATCCGGATGGTCTACTCGCCGCTGGACGCGCTGCGCCTGGCCAAGGCCAACCCCGACCGCGACGTCGTGTTCTTCGCCATCGGCTTCGAGACCACGGTGCCGTCGACGGCCCTGACGCTCAAGCGGGCCAAGGCCGAGGGCGTGGACAACTTCTTCGTCATGTGCAACCACGTGACGATCGTGCCGCCGCTTCGCGCCCTGCTCGAGTCGCCCGACCTGCGCCTGGACGGCTTCATCGGACCGGGCCACGTCTCGACCGTCGTCGGGGCCCGGCCGTTCGAGTTCATCCCCGCCGACTACGGCAAGCCGCTGGTCACGTCGGGCTTCGAGCCGCTGGACATCCTGCAGTCGATCGCGATGATCCTGGGCCAGCTCGCCGAGGGCCGCAGCGAGGTGGAAAACCAGTACACGCGGGTGGTGCCCTACGAGGGCAACCAGGCGGTGCGGCGGGTGATGGCCGAGACCTTCGAGCTGCGCCTCCACTTCGAGCGGCGGGGGCTGGGGTTCATCTCCCAGAGCGCCCTGCGGATCTCCGAGGCCTACGCGGACTTCGACGCCGAGCGCCGCTGGGAGGTTCCCGGCGTTCGGGTGGCCGACCCCAAGGCCTGCCAGTGCGGCGAGGTGCTCAAGGGCGTCATCAAGCCGTGGGAGTGCAAGGTCTTCGGCACCGCCTGCACGCCCGACCACGCGATCGGGACCTGCATGGTCTCCCCCGAGGGAGCCTGCGCGGCCTACTACAACTTCGGCCGCTACAGCCGCCGCCGTGAGGAGGAGGTGACGGTGTGAGCGGCCCGGTCCCCGATACGGGCGAGCAGATCGAGGCGGCCCGCCGCCGGCGCGGCGCTGACCGCGAGCAGCGGGTGTTGGAGATCATCGAGACCTCCCGCGGCAAGCAGCGCCGCTTCAAGGACGACCGGATCACGATGGCCCACGGGGCCGGCGGCAAGGCCACCCAGTCGCTGATCGAGGGGTTGCTGCTGCCGGCCTTCGCCGGCGGCGCCGGCAACGCGCTGGCCGACCTCGGCGACGCCGGCGTCGTGGAGCTCGGCCCACCCGCCCCCGCCGCCGCGCCCAACGGCAACGGCGCGGGCCCCGCCGCCGCGC
>JBPCPM010000089.1:0-28505 GCA_050999155.1 Solirubrobacterales bacterium | reverse complement strand
GTGTGGGTGGCCGGGTCGGTCACGGCAGGTTTCGCACAATGCTCCTCCGTTTCCCCCCCCCCCCCCAGCGCCGAATCCGGGCCGGTTCCCGCGCCGGGTGTCAGCCAGCAGGGTGAACTGGCTCACGCACAGGATCTCGCGGTCTCCCGCGGCCTCATTCATGCGGCCGTCGGCATCCTCGAAAATCCGCAGGCGGGCGAGCTTGTCGGCCATGCGCCCGGCAGCCTCGGCGCCGTCGCCGGTGGCGACGCCGAGCAGGACGACCATGCCCTCACCGATCTCCGAGACGGTGCGCTCCCCCACGCTCACCCGGGCGCTGGTGACCCGCTGGACGACAGCGCGCATCGGTGCGCGTCAGGCCGACCGGGCGGCGTCGCGGTAGCGGCGGTAGTCGGCGCGGTCGGGGCGCAGGTTCGCGGCCAGGGCGAGGTGGGCACGGGCCTCCTCGGCGCGGCCGGCCTTGCTCAGCGACCGCCCCAGGCAGAAGTGCGCGTAGTGGTTGACCGGATGGCGCTCGACGACCGCGGCGAACTCGTCGGCGGCCGCCCGGTAGCGGCGCAGGTGGAAGTAGGCGCGGCCCAGCGCCTCGCGGACCGAGCTCTTCTGCGGGTCCCGGCGGGCGACCTTCTCCAGCGCGACGGTCGCCTGGGCGTAGTCGTGGCGCTCGAGGTGGGCCATGCCGCGGACGTAGAGGTCGTACAACGGCTCGTCGGGCGGTGGCATCGCTTCAGCGCCCATGCCGCGAGTCTACGCGGGCCGTTTTGCGCCCTGCGGGAAGGCTGCCGCGGCCCCCCGCCGAGGTCCGTGATCCGCCGCCACCTCCTATTCGACGGCGACGATCAGCCCTGTGGAGGGAGGAACCTCGCCCGCGTGGACCTCGTTGTAGGCCTCCTCGGCCGCCTGCCCACCCGAGCGGCGATCGAGCTCAAGCCAGCGCTCGCTGCCGGCGACAGTGAGCCTATCCGGACGGCATGGCCGCCCGAGCCGCCTGGCGGGGCCTCAGCCGGGCAGCAGGTCCGCGAGCTCGTCGAGGATCTGCTCGGCGATCTCGGACTTCTCGGCCAGCGGAAGGTGGGTCTCACCGCCAGGGCGCACGACCACGACCTCGTTGCGGTCGCTCTCGAACCCGATGGCGGCCTGGGAGATGTCGTTGACCACGATCGCGTCGAGGTCCTTGCGCTGCAGCTTGCCCCGGGCCCGCTCGACGCCCTGCGGCCCGTGCTCGGCGGCGAAGCCCACGAGCACCTGGCCGTTGTGGCGCTGTCCGGACAGGCCGGCGAGGATGTCCGGGTTTGGGACCAGCTCCAGCGCGACCTCGGCGGTGGCGCTCTTGTCGATCTTGCCGTCGGTGGTCTTGGCCGGTCGGTAATCGGCCACCGCGGCGGTCATGACAAGGACCTCGGCGTCGGCGAACAGCTTCTCGGTGTGCTGATGCATCTCGGCTGCCGTGGAGACGTCGACCCGGTCCACCCCGGCCGGCGTGGGCAGGTCGACGTTGGCCGCGACCAGGGCCACCTCCGCCCCGCGGCGCTGCGCGGCGCCGGCGAGGGCGAACCCCATGCGCCCGCTTGAGCGGTTGCCGACGAAGCGCACCGCGTCGATCGGCTCCCGCGTGCCACCGGCCGTGATCAGCACGCGCCGACCCGACCAGGGGCCGCCTCCGGCCGATGGCGCGCTCAATCCGAGCACGTCCTCGACCGCCCGCAGCAGCGCGGCCGGGTCGGGCAACCGCCCGCGACCGTGCTCGCCCCGGGACGCAAGGTCTCCCTCATCGGGCTCGATGACGGTCACGCCGCGGGCCCGCAGCGCCGTGACGTTGGCCTGCACGGCGGCGTCGGCCCACATGCGATCGTTCATCGCCGGGGCGACGATCCGGGGGGCGGCGCAGCCGACGAACGATGTGGTGACCATCCCGTCGCAGATGCCGGCGGCCAGCCGCGCGAGGATGTCGGCCGAGGCGGGCGCCACGAGGTAGGCGTCGGCGTTCTCGGCGACCGCGAGGTGGCCGATCGGCGCGTGCGCGGGCACCGGGTCCCCGGGGAACACGCCACGGGCGGGATCGGGGTCGAACTCTCCCACGAGCACGGGAGCACCCGTGATCCCCTCGAAGGTCGCCGTCCCAACAAACTGCTGGGCGGCCGGGGTCATCAGCACGCGCACGCCGTGACCCGACTTGATGGCCAGGCGCGTCAGCTCGACGGCCTTGTAGGCCGCGATGCCGCCGCTGACTCCGAGCAGCAACCGTGCCACGTGCTCGCCTCTTCCTCCCCGCGTGCCGTTCTGCGTTCTCGCAGCGTCGGCGTCTACCGGCCGGCTAGGACCGGTAGCGGTAGGTGAGCTTGGAGCTGGCGACCTCTTCGAGGGCGATCGTGAGGTAGTTGCCGCTGGAGGTCTCGACCATCGGCGGCGGGTACTCGTCGAACGTCCCCTCGCTGAGCGAGTGGTAGTAGCTGTTGATCTGCCGCGTGCGCTTGGCGGCCATCACCACGGCACAGTAATGCGTGTCGGCGTTGCGGAGCAGGTGGTCTACGCGAGGTCCCATCATCGTTCGGACAGTCTAGAGCACCGGATCAACCCCGGCGGACCGGGTCGGCGCTCAGCTCCCCGCGCACGACGTCGGCCAACTCGTCCGAGGCGACAGCGAGGTCGGCGTTCGTCACGACGTAGCGGAACTCGTCGCGCGCGGCGAGTTCCGCCTGGGCCGTCTCGAGGCGGGCCGCGATCGCCGCGGCCGAGTCGGTGCCCCGGCCCTCGAGCCGGCGGCGCAGCGCGTCGGCGTCGGGCGGTGCGATGAAGATCGGCACCGACCGGTCGGGCAGCGCCTCGCGCACCTGACGGGCGCCCTGGACCTCGATCTCCAGCACGACGGCCTTGCCCAGCTCCAGCCGGTGCTCGACGTCGCTGCGCAGCGTCCCGTAGGAGTTGCCGCTGTAGCGGGCGTGCTCGAGGAAGGCCCCCTCGGAGACCTTGTCCGCGAACGACCGCTCGTCCATGAAGTGGTAGTCGCGGCCCTCGACCTCGCCGGGGCGGGGATCGCGGGTCGTGGCCGACACCGAGAGCTCGAGATCGGGCACGGAATCGAGCAGTGCGGCGATCAGGGTGCCCTTGCCGACGCCCGACGGGCCGGTGATCACGAAGACGCGGGACATGGTGCCCGAGGGTATCCGCGTGTGCGGCGTCTCGGAGGCCGCCGCACGGCCCGCGGCGATGGTGGTCCGAGGCTCCTTAGCGGCGCAGCAGGGAGACGAGTTCGCCGCGCTGGCGGGCCGAGAGGCCCCCGATCGTCTTGCTCGGCGAGATCCGGCACTGGTTGAGCACCCGGTTGGCCTTGACGCGCCCGTACTTGGGCACGGCCAGCAGCATGTCGAAGACCTTTGCGGTCATGACGTACTCGGGCGGGTCCTCCAGCAGCGACTCGATGGTGACCCGGCGGCCTTTGAGATCACGCTTGAGCTGGGCACGCCGACTACGGATGTCGTTAGCCCTCCGGAGGGCGTCCATGCGCTGGTCCAGGGACCTGGCTGGCGCCTGCGAGGGGGTCTTGACGGAAGTGTCGGAGGGGACCACGAAGGGGGCGATTCTATACATGCCGTCGGGGTCCGATGTGCCGTTCCTTCGACTTTTTGCCAAATTCAGCTCGACCTCGACTTGAGCTTCAGATGGCTGGAGCCACGTCGAGGTCGGATGCGTTGCGGGAGCCGCGCCGACCCTCCCCTCACCGGGGGGTGGCGATGTCACAAAAGCGCGCTACGACTGGCGTGCGCCGCGGTAGCGAAGCCCGCGCCGTCCAACTCGCACGCGAGCTCCGAAGCGACCCGATGGCCCGCAACGGGGTCGCGGAAGCTCTCGGTTCCGACGGCGACACAGGTGGCGCCGGCCGCGAGCAACTCGAAGGCGTGGCGGCCGGTTGCGACACCCCCCATGCCGACGATCGGCAGCCCGACCGTCTCGGCGATGGCCGCTACCTGGGCCAGGGCGACCGCGCGAACGGCCGGGCCGGACAGCCCGCCGCGGCCGGCGCCCAGCCAGGGGCGGCTGGTCCCCGGGCCGATCGCCATCGCCTTCAGGGTGTTGATCACCGCGATCCCGTCGGCGCCCTGCTCGGCCGCGGCGGTGGCGACGAGCTCGGGATGCGCGGCGTTCGGCGTCAGCTTGACGATCAGCGGCTTGTCGGTCCGCGGGCGCAGCTCGGCGAGCAGCGCGGCGGCTTCCGTCGGCTCTTCGCCGACGACCAGTCCGGAGTGCACGTTCGGGCACGACACGTTGAGCTCGAACCCGGCGACCGAGGGCTCGGCATCGAGGCGCTCGACCATCGCGGCGAAGTCGCGGGGAGCCGTGGCCATGACCGAGACGATCAGCGGCACCGGGAGCCGGGCCAGCTGGGGGAGATCGTGGGTGCAGAATCCATCGAGTCCCTTCCCGGGCAGCCCGATCGAGTTGATCAGCCCGCCCGGGGCCTCCCACAGCCGCGGGGGCGGGTTGCCGTCCCGGCGCTCGGGGGTGATCGTCTTGGACACGAACGCGGCGAAGGGGAAGTTCTCGACCACGGCGGCGCCGAACGCCCGCTGGGCCGCGATCGGGTCGAAGGTCCCCGAGGCGTTGATGACCGGATGCTCGAGGGCGATTCCGGCGAGGTCGGTGGCCTGGCCCGCGGTCAATGCCCCGCCCCCGGAACCAGCCCGGTCTCCAGGCGGGAGATCTCGACAACCGGGCCGTCCCACGCAGAGCCGGACGTAACCGTCTCGGGTCGGCACCACGCACCCCATGCAGGCCCCGTACCCGCAGGCCATCCCGGACTCCATGGCCAGCTGGCCCGGTGCACCGGCGGCAGCGGCGGCTGCTCGCACGGCCTCGAGCATGGCCGGCGGGCCGCAGGCGTAGACGGGGCACGGGCCGCCGGCCATCAGGGGACCGAGCAGGTCCATGACGGTGCCCTGGATTCCCGCGTGGCCGTCGTCGGTGGCGATCTGGACCTCCCCGGCGAACAGGTCCCGACCTCCGGCGTGGGCGGCGTCGCGGAATCCGATCAGCGCGGGCGCCTGGGTTCCCTGCGCGGCGAGCACCCGCTGCCACAGGGCAAGGGGCGCGACGCCGATCCCGCCGCCCACGAGCAGTGGGCCGGCGGCCAGCGGGGTGTTCCCGGGGTCCGCGAGGGTGTCCGGGGCAGAAAACGGCCGGCCGAGCGGCCCGACGATCGCCAGCTCCTCGCCGGCCTGGCAGCTCCATCAGGCGGCGGGTGCCCGGACCGACGTCGGCGAGCATCTCCAGGTCGCGCCGACCGAGCGGCGCGAGGGGCCGGTCCGGCCCGACGGCCTCGGGGGCCGTGACGGGCTCGCTCATCCCGGCGGGGTGGCCGGCTCGACCAGCGCCCGGTGCAGCTCCTGCAGCGAATGGACCTCGGTCGCGCCGTTGTCGCGCGAGGCGGCGGCGCGGGCGGCCGCGGATGCCCCGGTCATCGTGGTGATGCACGGCACGCCGTTGCGCACGGCGGCCGAGCGGATCTCCCACCCGTCGACCTGCGAGCCCGAGCCCGTCGGCGTGTTGACCACCAGCGCCGCTTCGCCCCCCGTGATCACGTCGAGCACGTGGGGCGAGCCCTGGGCGATCTTGTTGACCTCCCGCACGGGGATCCCCGCCCGCGCACACGCCTGGGCCGTCCCCGGGGTGGCGATGATCCCGAAGCCCAGGTCGTGGAATCGCGAGGCGACCTGGCCGGCGACATCCTTGTCGGCGTCGCGCACGGTGATCAGGACGTTGCCCGACGCGGGCAGGGCGGCGCCGGCCGCGGCCTGGGCCTTGGCGAACGCGGTCGGGAAGTCGCGGGCGATCCCCATGACCTCGCCGGTGCTCTTCATCTCCGGCCCGAGCACGGCGTCGGCGCCGTCGAAGCGGGCGAAGGGCAGCACGGCTTCCTTGACGCTGACGTGCTCACCGACGGTTTCGGGGAGCTGCTGATCGGCCAGGCGCTCGCCGAGCACCAGCCGACAGGCGACCTTGGCCAGCGGCAGGCCGATGGCCTTGCTGACGAACGGCACGGTCCGCGAAGCGCGAGGGTTGGCCTCGATGACGTACAGCCGGCCTTCGGCGACGGCGTACTGGACGTTGAGCAGGCCGATCACGCCGAGCTCCAGGGCCAGCGAGCGGGTGCTCTCGCGGACCTGCTCGAGCATGTCGGCGTCGATCGAGGTCGGCGGCAGCACGCAGGCCGAGTCGCCGGAGTGCACGCCGGCCTGCTCGACGTGCTGCATGATCCCCGCGACCCAGGCCTGCTCGCCGTCGCACAGGGCGTCGACGTCGAGCTCGATCGCGTTCTCCAGGAACCGGTCGAGCAGCAGCGGATGCTCGGGATCGGCCTTGACGTTGGCCTGCAGGTAGCTCGCGAGGTCGTCGCGGTCGTAACAGACGGCCATGGCACGGCCGCCGAGGACGTAGGAGGGCCTGACCAGCAGCGGGAAGCCGACGCCGTCGGCGCACGCGAGCGCCTCGTCGGCCGTGTTCGCCGTGGCCCAGGGTGGTGCGGGGATGCCGAGGCGATCCAACAGGGCCCCGAACAGCCCGCGGTCCTCCGCCAGATCGATCGCGTCGACGGGCGTGCCGAGCAGCGGCACCCCCGCCTCTTCGAGCTCGCGAGCCAGGCGCAGCGGGGTCTGGCCGCCGAACTGGACGATCACTCCCTCGGGCTTCTCGGCCTCGACGACCTTGAGGACGTCGTCAATGGTCAGCGGCTCGAAGTACAGCCGGTCGGAGGTGTCGTAGTCGGTGGAGACCGTCTCGGGGTTGCAGTTGACCATCACCGCGTCGCGCCCGGTTTCGCGGACGGTCATCGCAGCGTGGACGCAGCAGTAGTCGAACTCGATGCCCTGGCCGATGCGGTTGGGCCCCGAGCCGAGGATCACGACCGAGGGCTCGGTGCCCCGGCGGACCTCCGACCCCCCGGGCGAGGGCCGCTCGTGGGTGCCGTAGTAGTAGGGCGTGAAGGCCTCGAACTCGGCCGCGCAGGTGTCGACAGACTTGTAGGTGTGCTCCAAGCCCTCGGTGCCGTCGCCCTCGACGGCCAGCCGCTGGAGCTCGCGCAGGTACCAGGGGTCGATCATCGTCTTCTCGCCGACCGCCTCGACCGACAGCCCACGGGCGAACGCGGCGTGCACGAGGTCGTACCGATCGGCTGACGGGACCCCGAGACGCGCGAGCAGCTCCGTGTCGTCGTCAGGCACCTCGGCGGGGGAGTCGAGCTCGCGGGAGCGCATGGCCTTGGCGAACGACTCGCGGAAGGTCCGCCCGATGGCCATCGCCTCCCCCACGCTTTTCATGTGGGTGGTCAGCTCGCCGTCGGCGCCGGGGAACTTCTCGAAGGCAAAGCGCGGAATCTTCGTGACGACGTAGTCGATGGTCGGCTCGAAGGAGGCGGGCGTGACGCTGGTGATGTCGTTGGGGATCTCCTCCAGCGCGTAGCCGACGGCCAGGCGGGCGGCGATCTTGGCGATCGGGAACCCGGTGGCCTTGGAGGCCAGGGCCGAGGAGCGCGAGACCCGCGGGTTCATCTCGATGACCACGATCTCCTCGGTCGCAGGGTTGACCGCGAACTGGACGTTGGACCCCCCCGTCTCGACGCCGACCGCGCGGATCACGCGGATGGCCTGGTTGCGCAGTTCCTGGTAGAGGGGGTCGGGCAGGGTCTGGATCGGGGCGACGGTGACGCTGTCGCCGGTGTGCACGCCCATCGGGTCGATGTTCTCGATGGAGCAGACGATCACGACGTTGTCGTTGTGGTCGCGCATCACCTCGAGCTCGTACTCGCCCCAGCCGATCACCGACTCCTCGACCAGGACCTGATTGATCGGGCTGGCCGCCATCCCGGCGGCGACGACCCGGCGCAGGGCCGCCTCGTCGCGGGCGACACCGCCGCCGCTGCCGCCGAGCGTGAACGCGGGCCGGATGATGGCCGGCAGCGAGATCTTGTCGGCGGCCATCAGCTTCTCCAGCTGGTCCAGCGAGGAGACGATCTCCGACCACGGGACCCGCAGGCCTTCGACGGCCATGACCTTGCGGAACTCGTCGCGGTCCTCGGCCCGGCGGATCGCGTCGGCGTCGGCGCCGATCAGCTCGGCTCCCAGGCGCTCCAGGGCACCAGAGTGGTGCAGGTCCATGGCGAGGTTCAGCGCCGTCTGCCCACCGAGGGTCGGCAGCACCGCGTCGGGGCGCTCCTTGTCGATGATGCGCTCGACGACATCGGGGACCAGCGGCTCGATGTAGGTCGCGTGCGCGAACTCCGGGTCGGTCATGATCGTCGCCGGGTTCGAGTTGACGAGCACGACCTCGTAGCCCTCCTCGGCGAGCACCTTGCACGCCTGCACGCCGGAGTAGTCGAACTCGGCCGCCTGGCCGATCACGATCGGGCCGGAGCCGAGCAGCATGATCTTCTGGATGTCGTCGCGGCGCGGCATCAGGCGATCTTCCCGTTGTGCTGCCCTCCGGCACCCGGCGGAGCCGGACGCGAAGCGGAGGATTTTGCCGTCTCAGAGGGGCCGGCGACCTTGGCGTCGGCTACGGATACCGAAGCAAGAGCGAGAAACTCGTCGAAAAGGTGGCGAGAATCGTGAGGGCCTGGTCCCGCTTCGGGGTGGTACTGGACGGTGCGCACGCCGACGTTCGGCAGGGTCAGGCCCTCCACCGTGCGGTCGTAGAGGTTGAGGTGGCTGAGGATCGCCTCGCCGAAGTCGGTGTCCCAGCGCACCGCTTCGTCGGCCGCCAGCGTCCCGTCGCCGTTGGGACCTTGGACGGCGAACCCGTGGTTCTGGGACGTGATCTCGATCCGGCCGGTGGTCAGCTCCTTGACCGGGTGGTTGGTCCCCCGGTGGCCGAAGCGCAGCTTGAAGGTGCCGAGGCCCACCGCGCGGCAGGTGAGCTGGTGGCCCAGGCAGATCCCCACCACGGGGCGCTGGCCGATCAGCTCGCGGACGGTGTCCACCACGTAGTCGAGCGCGGCCGGATCGCCGGGGCCGTTGGCCAGGAAGATCAGGTCCGGCTCGCGCTCCATGACGGCCTGGGCGCTGCTATCGCATGGCATCAGCGTCATGCGGCAGTCCCGGGCGAGGAACTGACGGATGATCGAGTGCTTGATGCCGGTGTCGAGCGCGACGACGTGGGGCCCGGAGCCCGGCTGCTCGACGGGCTCGGCCGGCGTGACCGTCCTGGCCAGGTCGGCGCCGGCCATCGAGGGCTCGGCCTGCACCTGGGCGGCGGCGTCGGATTCGACGGTCTCGGCGCTGAACAGGCCGCCGCGCATCGCGCCCTTCTCGCGGATGTGGCGGACCAGGGCCCGGGTGTCGACGCCGGTGATGGCCGGGACGCCGGTGTCCTGGAGCCAGTCGACCCAGCCGTACTCGGCGCTGGCCGCGTCCTCGCCGTTGTGGGCTTCGCGCATGACCACGGCCCGGGCGTGGGGCTTGCCGGACTCCATGGCGGCCGTCGAGGCCCCGTAGTTGCCGATCAGCGGGTAGGTGAAGGTGATGATCTGGCCGGCGAACGAGGGATCGGTGACCGACTCCTGGTAGCCGGTCATGCCGGTGGTGAACACGACCTCGCCGGTCGCCTCCGTTCCGGCCCCGACGAGATCGCCTTCAAATCGAGCGTCATCCTCCAGCAAGACGTATCCGGGTGTGGGCGTCACTTGATCAGCCCCTGGACGGTCTTGAACTCGTCGGTGCCGGCCCGGCCGAGCAGCTCGAACAGGGCGGTCTCGATGCTCGTGCGGACGGCGCCTGCCTTCTCGAGCTTGTCGAGGCCCAACCGCCAGTTCTCGGTCGTCCGCGAGCCGGTGGCGTCCTGGGCCACGTGGACCTCGACGCCGGCGTCGAGCAGGTCGAGGACCGTCTGGTTGACGCAGACGTGGGTCTCGATCCCGCAGACGAGCGCCTGGTCGCGCTCACCGAGCCCGAACCCCTCGGCCTGGACGGCCGAGAAGCAGACCTTCTCCGTGACCTCGGCGCCCTCAGGCAGCGCGTCGGTCACGCGGCCGTCAGTGTGGCCCCGGCCCTTGGGGTACTGCTCGGTCACGTGGACCGGGATGCCCATGGCGGCGACGCCGGTCACGAGGGTCGCCGAGCTCTCGGCGATCGCGTCGAAGTGCTCGAGCGCCTTGGCGAAGCCGTCCTGGACGTCGACCACGACCAGCGCGGCGCGGTCGCGGTCGAGCTTGCCGGGTCGTCCGCTCACGCCACGGCTCCGATCGCAAAGCTCGGCTGGCGGTACGCGACACGGCCGCCGGCCACCGTCATCCGTACGCGGCCGGTGAGCTCGCGGCCGTGGAAGGCGCAGTTGGCCGAGCGACTCTCGTAGCCGCCCTCGCCGACCGTCCACGTCGCTTCCGGGTCGATCAGGGTCACATTCGCCTCCGATCCGGGGGTCAGGCTTGGCAGTTGCAGGCCGAACGGGGCGGCGCCGGCCGACAACTTGTCCACGACCAGGCCGAGGTCGAGCACGCCGGGCCGCACGAGGTCGGTGTGCAGCACGGCGAACGCCGTCTCGAGCCCGGTGACGCCCATGGCCGCCTGCTCGAAGGGGACCTCCTTGTCCTGCGGTGCGTGCGGGGCGTGGTCGGTGGCGATGCAGTCGATGGTGCCGTCGCGCAGGCCGTCGATCAGGGCCTGGCGGTCGTCCTCGGAGCGCAGGGGCGGGTTCATCTTGAACCGCGAGTCGAGGCTGCGGACCTCGGCGTCGGTGAGCACCAGGTGGTGCGGCGCGGCCTCGCAGGTGAGCTGAGCGCCCTGGGCCTTGGCGGAGGTGACCGCCTGGACCGAGGAGCGGGCCGACAGGTGCTGGAGGTGTAGGGGGAGGTTCTCGTGCAGGGCAATCGCCGCATCCCGGGCGATCATCGTCGACTCGGAAATGCCAGGGATCGCCGGGATGCCCAGCTGGGCCGACATCTCCCCCTCGTGCATGTGGCCGCCGGCCGAGAGCTCGGGGTCTTCTTCGTGGAGGGCGATGATCCCGCCCGACAGGCGCGTGTACTGCAGGCCGCGCCGCAGGACCCGGGCGCTGCGCACGGGCACGCCGTCGTCGGTGAAGCCCACGGCCCCGGCGTCGACGATTTCGGCCATCTCGACCAGCTCGGCGCCTGCCATCGCGCACGTCAACGTGGCGAAGAACCCGACGGGCACGGTGGCCTCGGTGCGGGCCCGACCGTACAGGGCGCTGATCGCCCCGGCCGTGTCCACCGGTGGCGAGGTGTTGGCCATTGCCAGGATCCCGCAGTAGCCGCCGGCCGCCGCGGCGCGGGTGCCGGTCTCGAGGTCTTCCTTGTGCTCCTGGCCGGGGGTGCGCAGGTGGACGTGCGGGTCGAAGAACGCGGGCACGGCGAGCAGTCCCTCGCCCTCGATGACCTCGACGCCATCGGGCGCGAGCGATCCGGCCGGGTGCAGCTCGGCGATCTCGCCGTCGCAAATCTCGAGGTCGCCGACGGCGTCGATCGGCTCGCGCGGATCGAGGCACCGCACGCCGCGGATGAGCAGGTCTGACGGCTCGCCCCGTCGCTCGGAAAGGGTCCCGATCGCTCGTGGCTCGCTCATGCCGGCTGGCCGATCCGGGGCGGGTCGGCCGGGGCCGGGGTCTCGCCCTCGCGACGGCTGCGCGCCCGGCCGGGGTCCGAGAGCAGTTCGTAGAGGATCGCCATCCGCACGGCCAGCCCGGAGGCGACCTGCTCGGCGATCAGCGAGCGCGGGATGTCGATGACGTCGGCCG
The DNA here is from genome assembly GCA_050999155.1 of Solirubrobacterales bacterium. GTDB lineage: Bacteria > Actinomycetota > Thermoleophilia > Solirubrobacterales > 70-9 > JBPCPM01. The sequence continues at coordinate 16,766 of JBPCPM010000089.1, read as the reverse complement.
ACAGCTCGACCCCGCGGTTGACGGGTCCGGGGTGCATCAGCAGCTGCCGCGAGCCCAGCCGGCGGGCGTTGATCTGGTACCGGGCGGCGTACTCGCGCAGGGAGGGCACGAAGTGCTCGCCCATCCGCTCGTGCTGCATCCGTAGGGCGTAGATCACGTCGGCGTCGCCGACCGAGTCGAGGGTGGTCTCGACCCGGCAGCCCAGTGACTCGATCCCCGGCGGGATCAGGGTCGGCGGTCCGCAGACGGTCACCTCGGCGCCCATCAGCGTGAAGGCGCGGATGTTCGAGCGCGCCACCCGGCTGTGCAGCACGTCGCCGACGATCCAGATGCTGCGTCCCTGCAGGTCTCCGAGACGCGAGCGCAGGGTGAAGAGATCCAGCAGGGCCTGGCTGGGGTGAGAGTGGGTGCCGTCGCCGGCGTTGATGACCGCGGCGTCGGTCCACTCGCTGACGAGCTTTGCCGCTCCGACGTGCGGAGCCCGGATGACGATGGCCTCGGGCTCATACGCGGTGAGCGTGGAGACGGTGTCCTTGAGCGACTCGCCCTTGTCCAGCGAGGAGCCGCTGCCCTTGATCGAGACCAGGTCGGCCGACAGGCGCTTGGCGGCGAGCTCGAAGGAGGAGCTGGTGCGGGTGCTGGATTCGAGGAAGAGGTTGACCACCGTGCGGCCGCGCAGGGTCGGCAGCTTCTTGATGTCGCGGCGGGTGACCGACGAGAGGCTGTCGGAGAGGTCGAGCAGCTTCTCCACTTCGGCCTTGGAGAGCTCGCCGATGGTCAGCAGGTGTCTCATGCCGGGTCCACCGGGTCGGCGGCGGCGACAGGCGACAGGCCGTTGCGCGACACGCTCCCGTCGGGTCCTGCGATCACGACCTGTTCGAGGCCGTCGGTCTCCTCGAGGCGGACGTGGACGTGCTCGTCGCGGCTCGTGGGGAGGTTCTTGCCGACGTAGTCGGGCCGGATCGGCAGCTCGCGGTGGCCACGGTCGGCGAGCACGGCGAGCTGCACGCGGTCGGGGCGGCCGAAGTCGAAGAGTGCGTCGATGGCGGCCCGGGCGGTGCGGCCCGTGAACATCACGTCATCGACGAGCACGACGGTGCGCCCCTCGAGCTCGAAGTCCAGGTGGGAGGAGTGCACGACCGGCGCGTGGGTGGGGCCGCGGGCGTCGACGTCGTCGCGGTAGAAGGCGATGTCGATGTCGCCGACAGGGACCGGGTGGCCGGCCTGCTCGGCGACCAGGGCATGCAGCCGCGTCCCGAGCACGGCGCCGCGGGTGTGGATGCCGACGACCGCAAGCCGCTCTCCGCCTGCGTTGCGTTCGACGACTTCGTGCGCGATACGCACGAGCGTGCGCCGCACATCATCTCGGTCGAGGACGACCGTCTCCTTCATGCTGCCCCTTCCTGGCCTCACGGGACCGGGTTAAAGGAACGTGACTCAGATCAGCGTACCAGCGAGGGTGGCGGCGACCGGCTTCAGTCCGCGTGGTCCGGCAGCGCGCCCTTGCGCACGAGTTCCGGGCCGCCACGCTCGGGCAGCGGGACCTCGATCAGGTCGAAGTCCCGCGGGGCGACGGCATCCTCGAACTCCTCGCGGGCCTCGTCGAGCACCTGGCCTACGTGGTAGCGCGAGGAGATGTGCACGAGCGCGAGCAGCTCGACCTCGGCCTCCGCGGCCAGGCGCGCGGCCTGACGGGCCGTGGAGTGGCCGGTCATCTGCGCCCGGTCGCGGTCCTCGTCGGCGAACGTCGCGTCATGCACGAGGAGCTGACCGCCGTAGGAGGCCGCGAGCGTGGCGTCGCACGGAGCGGTGTCGCCGGTCAGCACCACGGTGCGGCCCGGGCGGTCCTCCCCCACCACCTGGTCGGGCTGGACGGTCTCGCCGCCGGCCACGTCGACGGCCTCGCCGTGCTGCAGGCGTCCGAAGTCGGGGCCGGGTTCGACGCCGAGCTCGGTGGCTCGATCGGGGTCGAAGCGCCCCGGCCGGTCCTCCTCGGCGATCACGTAGCCAAAGGCCTTGACCCGATGCGAGACCGTGTAGGGGCGCACGACGTAGTCACCGTGGTCGACGTCCTCACCGTGGTCGAGCTCGCGCAGCGAGACCTCGAAGCCCAGACGCCCGACGAGCGGCCGCAGGTCGTCCCATAGGCGCCGCAGCCCGGGAGGCCCGGAGATCACCAACGGCGCGATGCGGTCCTGCAGGTCCCACGTCTTCAGCAGTCCCGGCAGGCCGAGGACGTGGTCGAGGTGGAAATGCGTGAAGAAGATCTCCTTGACCTCGATCAGCCCGGTCGAGCGCTGCATCTGGCGCTGGGTCCCCTCCCCGCAGTCGAAGAGGATCCGATCCCCCCCGCGACGGGCGAGCACCGCCGCGGTGGAGCGCCGCGCGCTGGGCACCGAGCCGCCGGTACCGAGGAAGGTCAAGGAGAGGTCCACAGGTCGCCCACCCTACGGCGACTACACTGGCCCACGTTGCGCCCGTAGCTCAGCTGGATAGAGCGCATGCCTCCGGAGCATGAGGTCGCAGGTTCGAATCCTGCCGGGCGCGTAGGCCTCACCATGCCGACCGTCCACCCGTGAACGGCCCCGCGTCGTCCCCGGCCCGCTTGACCGGGCCGAACGCGGCGGAGCCCTACGGGTTCGAAGGGGGCCCGGATAGAGCACGGAGGGGCTCGGCCAACCGCCCGCGCCGATGGTCTCCGTTTCGATCCGGTCCGGGCCCGCCCGGGGAAGCCCTCGAAATCCCGGCTGGACGGGGGCGGCCCGAGTCGGGAAACTGTTCCGACCGCCAGAGGCAGGAGAGCGATCGGAGGATCACGTTGGGAGATGATGCTGAATCCCAGGCCGTTACTAACGGCAACGGCGACCCAAAACAGGCCGCTCGGTCCGCCTGGGCGATGGGCGACTACCACCGCTTCGCCAAGAGCACGATCTGGCAGATGGGAGAGGTCCTGGTCCGGGCGTGCGGGGTCTCGGCCGGACATCGGGTGCTCGACGTGGCGGCGGGCACCGGCAACACCGCGATTCGCGCTGCCGAAGCGGGCGCTGACGTCGTCGCCTCGGACCTGACTCCCGAGAACTTCGACGCTGGCCGCCGTGAGGCCGAGGCGCACGGCGTGCAGCTGGAATGGGTGGAGGCAGACGCCGAGTCGCTGCCTTTCGGCTCGGGGGAATTCGATGTCGTGACCTCATCGTTCGGCGCGATGTTCGCCCCCGACCACCAAGCGGTCGCCGACGAGATGGTGCGCGTGTGCCGCCCGGGAGGCACCATCGGCATGCTCAACTTCACCCCCGAAGGTCTGATCGCGGACTTCTTCGGCGCCCTGATGCCCTTCATGGACCCGGCCCCGCCGGACGCGCAGCCGCCGCCGCTGTGGGGAAGCGAGGATCACGTGCGAGCGCTGTTCGGAGCGCAATTGCGGTCGCTGGAGATGACGCGTGGCCGCTACGTGGAACGAGCCGACAGCCCCCAGGCCTACCGGGACCTGGCGAAGGAAACGTTCGGCCCGGTGGTCGCCCTGTACGCGGGCTTCGCCGCAGATCCCGAGCGCACCGCCGCGCTGGACCGGGGCTTTCTCCAGTTCGCCCAGCGCGCGAACAGTGGGACGACGCAGGGGCCTGCGGAGTACTCCTACGAGTACCTCCTCGTTGTGGGACGGCTGCCGGGCTCGTAGGAGGCCTCCGGAAGTTCGGTCGTTTCCAGGGGAGGGAAGCCGCGCAGGCCACGCACGCAGGGATCCGGCGATGCAGCACATCGCCCGGCTACCGTCTACAGGACCTCCTCCAGCTCCCCCGTATCCACGTCGTAGACGAAGCCGCGCACCTTCTCGCGGTTGGGGAGAAACGGCGACGCCTTGATGCGCGCGATCGACTGGCGGACGTCGGCGTGGACGTCGGTGAAGGACTCGATCGCGAACGAGGGGGCCATGCCGGCGTCTGCCTGCAGCTCGGCCCGGAAGCCGTCGTCGGTCACGGTCTGCAGGCCGCAGTCAGTGTGGTGGATGAGGATGATCTCCTCGGTGCCGAGCTTGCGCTGGCTCAGCGCCAGGGAGCGGATCACGTCGTCGGTGACCACGCCGCCCGCGTTGCGCAGGACGTGCGCCTCGCCGTCCTTGAGGCCGAGGACCGCGAACACGTCAAGGCGCGAGTCCATGCAGGCGACGACCGCCAGGTTGCGGGAGGGCGCGACGCCGAGGTGACCCCGGTCGAAGGCGGAAGCGAAGGCGCGGTTGTTGTCGAGCAGCTCGTCGGTATTGGTCATCGGGCGGGCACTGTAGCCGCCGATCCGCGGGAGCCGGAGCCCGGATCGATGCCGAACCCGACGTTCGCCTCGCTATACGGGGTGTTTCGTCGAGTTCGCCGTGGCCGCGAGCGCGGTCGGGGCCGAACCCGACGTTTTCGTCGCTAGAGGGGGTGGTTTGTCGGGTTCGCGTCCGCAGCGGCATGGTCGCCGAGCGGGCGAGCGGGGATGCCTGCCAGGGTGGAGCCCTCCGGGTAGGTGCCGCCGCGGACGACCGCGCCGGCGGCCACGACGCTGTTGGCGCCGATCGCCGCACCGCGCAGGACCGAGGCGCCGGCGCTGACCAGGACGTTCGGGCCCAGCTCGACCGGGTCCACAGCAAGCCCCGTGTCCTGGCTGTAGGTGCCGTCGGTCGACGGGTTGTGGTCGGAGTCGATGACGCTCACCCGCTCGGCCAGCACGCAGCGGTCAGCGATGTGGACGTGCTCGGCGGCGTGCACGACACTGCCGTAGCCCACCTTCACCGTGGCGCCGAGTGCCAGCGTGCCCGAGGACTTCAGCGTGGCCCCATCGCGGACCAGGCAGTGGGCCCCGGTCCGGACCGCGCCCCCGTCGAGGACGACGCGAACCCCGGGACCAAGCTGCGTCCCCTCCCCCAGCTCCAGCTCCATCTCCGCGCCCCGCAGCTCCAGGACGACCCCGCGGCCGAGCTCGACCCCCGCTCCGAATCGCACGGTGAGCTCCGACGGCGCTCTCCCCCACTCCGGGACCTCGACGACCGGCAGGCCGCCCCGCAGCCGGACACCGGGCCCGATCTCCACCCGCACCGCGCACCCACGCGTTCCGAGCCGCCGCGACCACCACGCCGACCACGCCCGCAGCCGCGCCCGATCGCTTCGGTCGCGCATCCGCCCAGCCGTAGAACCACCAACCATGCGCCCAATCTAGAGCAGGACCCCCGGTTCGCTGAACGATTTTCCGGGCTCCGGTGCGGAGAATCGTTCACCGGGCGGGGTGGGAACGGGCTAGGTTGGAGCAGATGACGCAGGGATCTCGTGTACGCCCGCCGGCAGGGACCGGCTCCGGGTCGTCCTCGGCGGCTCGCACTGCCGTCGTCGTGGCTACCCGCAACCGTGGCCGGCAGCTCCGCCAGCTGCTGGCCGCGCTGCGACTGCAGGAGCACCACGACTTCGAGCTGGTCGTCGTCGACGACGCGTCCGAGGACGAGACCTTCCAGGTCCTCGAGCAGGAGTCTCGCCGGGGCGATCTCGGTCTTGAGGTCGTCCGCCGTGAGACCCCCGGCGGACCCGGCGCGGCACGCAACGACGGCTGGCGCCGGGCGACCGCGCCGCTGGTCTGCTTCACCGACGACGACTGCGAGCCGTCGCCGCGGTGGTTGGCTGCGATGGCCGCCGCCCACGACGCCGACCCGTCGGCCGTCGTGCAGGGCCGCACGGTTCCCCATCCCGACGAGGTAGCCGACCTCGGACCCCTGGCCCGCACGATGGACGTGCAGCAGCTCGGCCCGTGGTTTCCGACCTGCAACGTCGCCTACCCCCGGGAGATGCTCGAACGCCTCGACGGGTTCGCATCCCGGTTTCCGACCCGGGGCGAGGACACCGACCTCGCGTGGCGCGCCAAGGAGGCCGGCGCGCCCACGGTCTACCGCCCCGATGCCCTGGTCCACCACGCCGTCAACCACCAGGGGCTCGCGGGCGCTCTCCGCTTCGCCTGGGGATGGGACGAGGGCATGCGCCTGTTCGCCGAGCACACCCAGCTGCGCGACGAGCTCGCCGCGGGCCTGTTCTGGCGCCGCGCGCACGCCCCGCTGCTGGTGACCCTGGCCGGCCTCGCGGCCGCTCGCCGAACCACCGGTGCCACGCGGTGGACGGGGTCGGTCCTCGCCCTGGTCCCCTGGGCACGGAGCCTCGAACGGCGCCGAGCCATGCAGGGCTGGTCGCGCTCCGCCGTGCCCGCCATGGCCGTGATCGACCTCGTCGAGCTGGCCGCCACGGTCCGGGGGGCGATCCGCCACCGGACCCCGGTGCTCTGACCCCGCCGGGCCGGACCCGGTCAGCGCTCGTGGCGTAGCTCGGTGGCCTCGATCTGGCGCTGGCCGTACGAGCCAGTGAACACCGGGCCGCGGGCGCTCACCCAATCCCCGACCTTCGGCAGCCGCTCGGGTCGCAGGTCGACGCCCACGTCGATCACCGACAAGCCCGGGCCGGTGACGCTGCCGCCGGCCAGGACGTAGTGGGCATCGCCATCGCCGTCGGGATCGACTGCCTCCAGGGTGATGACCCGGCCGCGCACCGACGCGCAGTTGTCGGCGCCGGCAGGGCACGGCAGCTTTGGGACAGGGGGCTCGTGGTCGGTACGGGGGCCCCCGGTGGCCGTCCTCGGAAAACGGTCGGTGCGCGGTGCGGCGGTCGCAACCTCGGTGCTCGACGCCCGGTCCTCGTCTTCCCCGCCACCGCACGCGGCCGCAAGCGCGACGAGAACGACGGTTGCTGTCCAGACGAGTGCCCCGCGTCCGCGCATCACCGCTCGCGATCGATCAGGACGACCAACCGCTCGACCTGCCCGTTGACGGTGCAGGTGCTCACGACGTGGTCCCGCCCAGCCCGGCCCCGGCTCGCGCGGCGCTCGGGGTCCTCGGAGACGATCCGCTCCAGCGCCCGCGCCAGCGCGTCGGCGTCGCCCGGCGCTGCCAGCAGGCCCCACGGCTCGCGGACGAGCTCCGGCAGCCCGACCTCGTCGCTGGCCACCACCGGGACCTCCATCGCCATCGCCTCCTTGACGACGACCGGCATCGAGTCGCGGTCCCCGTCGGCCGCGACCACGCACGGCGCGGCGAGCACCACGGCGCTCTCCAGCTGATCGCGAACCCGGTCCGGACGCAACGCGCCGGCCAGCCGGACCCGGTCGCCCAGGCCCAGGTCGTCGATCCGCGCCTGCAGGCGCGCTCGATCGGGCCCCTCCCCCACGATCACGATCGGAACCTCGCCCTCCATCCGCGCGGCGGCCTCGACGAGGTGGACGAATCCCTTCTTCTCCACCAGCCGCCCGACGGCGACGATGGGCCCGCGGTCCGGATGGGCGGTCGAGCGCATAAACCGCCGCGGGTCGACGCCCATCACGATCTCGTGCACGTCGGCTCCGGGCGCCACCTTCCGGAGGTGCTCGGCGACGTAGGCGCAGGTCCCGACGGCGAAGCGAGCCCGCCCGAGCTTCTCCGGCAGGTTGGCCGCCTGCTGGTAGATCTCGTAGGCATGCGCCGTGACGCTCGTCGGCAGGCCCAGCAGCGAACCCAGCCGCAGTGAGTGCAGGGCTGCTTCCCCGGCGAAGTGGGCGTGCAGGTGCCGGTCTCCCCGCCGGGCGATCCGCCGGGCCAGCGGCGCCAGGCGCCGCAGCGGCACGACGTGCTCCTCGCGGGCCCACCGCCGGCGGATGCATGCGTCGACCAGGCACCGCCGGGGGTACCGCGCCGCGAGCCATGCCATGGCTCGCAGCCGCTCGCCCCGCGAGTCCTCGGCGAGGACATCGACCGCGACCGGCGGTGGATCCGCAGCCGGGTGGGGCGCGTGTGCCACCGCCTCCACGTGGACCGGCCGCCCACGGGCCGCGATCCCCGCCACCTCGTTGGCGATGAAGGTCTCCGAGAGCTCGGGCCAGCGGTCGACCAGGACGGTCAGCCCGCCGCTCACCGCCCGGTCCGCCTGATGACCGGACGCAGCCGCCGCTTGGGCGCCGGGTTCGTTGCGGCAGATCCACCGAACGCCTCGATCCGCTCCTGCGCCCACTCGGCAAAGCTCCCCGCCCCGATGAACACCTGCTCGGAAGCCGGGATCGACCCCTCCCACCACACGGCCTCGACCCGCGCACTGTCGTCGAGTTCGTCACGATGCGCTTCGGGCAGGTGCAGCTCGGGGTTGCCGTGGATCACGTGCGGCTTCATGGCGAACGACAGGCCCGGCCCGTCGCGCTCGACCAGCCAGCGGTGGTGGCTCCACCCCACCCACCGGCCCTGGACGCCCCAGCACAGCTCTTCGGCGATCGACGGAACCTCGATGTAGCCGGACCGCGCCACGCGCGACAGCTCGCGGCAGACCCTGATCGGGTCGCGCACGTCCTCGAGGGTGTGGGAGCAGACGGCGACGTCGAAGCTGTCGTCGGCGTAAGGCCACGGCTCCGGGTCGCAGATGTCGCGCTGGGTCCAGTCCTCGGGTCCGAACCGCTCGGTGTCGCCGTCGCGGCCGTAGAGCCCCCGCGTCTCGTACGGGAGCAGGTCGATCACCGCGTCGGCGCGGGCCAGGGGTCGGGCCCACCCCCCGACGTCGAGCACACGGGCGTCGTCGGGCAGGGCCTCGATGCGCTGCAGGCTGGCGGCCAGCACGCCCGCCAGCGTAGAGCCCGAACCCGCGGGCCGGTCAGCCCGGGCGGACGAGCAGCTCGCCGTACAGCGCCCGCACCTGCTCCGTCGAGCGCCCTGCCGAGAGCTCCGAGGCGCGGGCCCGGCAGGCCTCGCGGGTTCCGGGCGCGGCGGCGAGCGCGAGCACTTCGGTGATCGCCGCGGCCAGAGCTTCGGCGCCGCCGTCGAACAGGCGGCCCACCGCGGGCCGGTCGACGATCGCCCGCATGCCGCCGTCGTCGGTCGCGACGACGGGCGTGCCGCAGGCCAGCGACTCGGCCAGCACCAGGCCGAACGCCTCCTGCACCGACGGCAGGACGGTCAGCCAGGCCCGCCCGTAGGCGGCGGCCAGGGCAGCGCGATCGTCGAGGTCGACCGGCTCGCCGCCCTGTGCGACCAGCGCCTGGGCCTGCCCGCGGTCCCGGGGCCGGGAGACCAGGACCTGGAGGTCTCCGATCTCGGCGCGTGCGATCCGGGCAGCCTCCAACAGCAACCCGACCCGTTTGCGCGGCTCTCCCGGGTCGGCCGGGCACAGGACGGTCGGCACCACCGTCCGGCCGTCGCCGACCGGGAAGGACGCCAGCCGCACACCCGGCGGCACGATCCGCGGCGCACGCCCGGTCACCTGGGCGACACCCTCGGCCGCGGGCTCAGACAGGGCGGTGACCGCCGCCGCGCCACCGACTGCCGCCCGCAGCGTGGCCTGCATCGGTTCGGGGTCGGCCGTGCTCGGGATCCCCATGACCGACAGCACGGCCGGGCGCCGGGTCCGCTGGGACCACCGGGCGGCGACCAGGCCGTCGGAGGGGTAAAAGGCGTGCGCGATGTCCGGGCCGAGCCGGCGCAATGCGAGGGAAGCACCCGGCAGGTGACCCAGGTGGCGCCGACCCGTCCGGCGTTCCAACCGCTGGTCGGCCACGCGCGGGACGCGAATGACCTGCAGCCCATCGTCGACGCTCGCCCGCGTCCGTACGCCTTGGTGGCTGGTGATGACGGTGACACGGTGGCCGGCCTCCAGCAGTCCGTCGGCGAGATCGCGCACGGCGCGCTCGGTGCCCCGCCGGACCTCGGGCCAAAAGCGCGGGGTGAGCAGGGCCACGTGGGCCCCGGGGTGACTCACGCCTGCGGGCGGACGTCCGGGTGCGACCGGTACCACTCGACCGTCCGGCCGAGGCCATCGACAAGGCCGACCTGCGGCCGCCAGCCGGTGAGCTCGCGCAACTTGGCGCTGTCGACGAACTGGCGGTCGATCTCGGCCTCGGGGTTGCCGGTCCCCCGCACGTCGGGCTCGACGTCGGTCCCGGCCACGGCGCAGATCCGGGCGACGACGTCGGCCACCGCGTGGGGCTCATCGCCGCCGGCGTTGAAGGCGTGGCCGCGAGCCGGGCCGTCGAGCGCGTCGGCAATCGCCAGGTACGCCGCGGCGGCATCGTCGACGTAGAGGAAGTCCCGCTCAGGTGTCCCGTCGGAGCGGATGACCGGGGCGCGGCCGTCGAGCGCCGCCGTGGTGGCCTCGGGCACGAGCCGCGAGAAGTTCAGGTCGCCGCCCCCGTAGAGGTTGGCGAAGCGCGTCACGGCGACCGGCAGCCCGTAGGTGTGCCAGTAGCTGCGGGCGATCATGTCCGTCGCCGCCTTGCTGACGTCGTACGGGTAGATCGGCTGCAGGGCGAAGTCCTCGCGGTAGGGCAGCTGGTCGTGCGCGCCGTAGGCCTTGTCCGAGGAGGCGACGACGGTGCGGGCGACGTCGTGGATCCGGCAGGCCTCGAGTAGGGTCCACGTGCCGCGGATGTTGGAGTCGAAGGTGCCGACGGGCGAGCGCTTGGCGGTGCCGACGATCGTCTGCGCGGCGAGGTGAAAGACCGTGTCCACCTCGTATTCGCCGATAGCCCGGGCGCACGCCTCGGCGTCGCGGATGTCGCCTGGCACCACGCTCACGCGCCCCGTGAGCCCCAGCAGCTCGAGCGACGTACGGTCGGGCAGATCCCGCTCGATCGTCACCACGCGCGAGCCGCGGCCGAGCAACGCCCCGGCTACCCACGCGCCGGCGAACCCGGTTGCGCCGGTGACCAGCGCCGAGCGGATATCCGCCTGGCCGCTCACTCCCAGACCTTCCACGGGGCCGACTGCTCCGACCAGCGGTCGTTGAGGGCGACCGCGTCCTTGTAGGTGTCCATGCAGTCCCAGAAGCCCTCGTGGCGAAAGCCGCGCAGCTCGCCGTCGGCGGCCAGGGACTCCAGCGGCCCGCGCTCGAGCACGCTGTCGGGCTCCAGGCGGTCGAGCACCGCGGGCTCGAAACGGAAGAACCCGCCGTTGATCCAGCGATCCAGCTGCGGCTTCTCGGTGAAACCACGCACGACCCCGTCGCCGTTGAGCTCGGCCACGCCAAACTGCAGCGTGGGCTGCACGACGGTCACCGTGGCGGTCGCGCCGTGGTCGCGGTGGAAGTCGGCCTGGGATCCGAGGTCGATGTCGGCGACCCCGTCCCCGTAGGTGGCACAGAACGCCCCGCCGGACAGGCGGTCGCCGACCGCATGGATCCGGCCGCCGGTCGGCGTGTCGGTTCCGGTGTCGATGGCGTCGAAGGTCACGCCGTCGGGCCATGTCTCGGCCTCGACGAACTCGGCGATCATGTCGCCGCGGTATCCGAGGCACAGCACGAAACGGCGGTACCCGGCCGCGGCGTAGATGCGCACGACGTGCCAGAGGATCGGCTTTCCGCCGATCTCGACAAGGGGTTTGGGGATGGACTGCGTGTGCTCCTGCAGCCTGGTCCCCCGCCCGCCGCACAGGATCACCACGTCGGTTGCCTCGGTCACGGCGCCGATTATGTCCGGGGGCGGGCCAGCAGCGCGGCGTGGGGGTCGCCGGCCACCCGGCGGCGCAGCATGTCCCGGCCCCCCGTGCTGAGCAGGCCCCGGGGGGTCAGGCGGGCCGGATCGCCCGCGCCGCTGCGCAGGGCGAGCTTGCTCGGCGCCACGACGAGGTCGAACCCCGCGGCCTCGACCATCCTGCGCAGCCCCGCGAGGTTGGGCCGCCACCACCAGGGGCGACCCTGGCCGTCGAGCGACGCCGTCGGGCGCCGCGGCTGGAGGACGCTGAGGACCGGGTCGATGGCGTCGACGACCAGTACCTGGCCCCGGCAGACATCCCGGATCCGCATCAGCCCGCCGACCGGGTCGCGGAGATGCAGGAGCAGGCTGCCGACGTAGACGAAATCGAAGCTGCCGAGTTCGGCGGAGTCCAAGTCGTAGATGCTCAGCTCCCGCCGCTGCACGGAGGACCCCAGCGCGTCGTGGGCTACCTCGAAGCCGCTCCCGTCGCCCTTGCGCTCGGCGATCTGCTGTCGGACGGCCGTCTCCGACCCTGCCGGCCAGTCCCAGCGATCGGGCTGGGTGATGTCGACGGCCAGGACGGCGTCCGCGCCACGGCGCTCCATCTCGAACGCCCAGAATCCGTCGAACGTCCCGACGTCCAGGCAACGCAGGCCCTGGAGCGACTCGGGCATCGGCACCTTCGCGGCTGCCTCTCGCGTATCGAAGTACCCCGGGGTCACGATGCCCGGAGCGAGCTCGATCGTGTGGTACCACGAGCGTTCGGCAACGCGGGCCGCGAGCGTGGCGGAGTGGTCCATCGGCAGGCCAGCCTACCTGCGGGTGCCGCCGCCGATGCACGGTCGGCGGCGGTCTTACGCTGTGGCGGTGATCCTCGACGTCACAGAAGCCGAAGGCCAGCCAACTGGACGTCGCGCTCGCCGACGGCCGGGTAGCGACGAGCCGCGACAGGGGTAAGACATGGCGAACGCGGCCGCTCCCCTAACGCCCAGGTCGGGGCCGCTGATCCTGGAGCTCCTTGGCTCGGGGTGGCCAGCATGAGGCGCGCGGGTCTTGGGCTGTCCGGTGCCGCGGCAGTGCTGCTTGCAGGCCAGTGGACCATCCGCCACCGAACCAGCCTCCTGGTTGCCGGCTGGAGCCCGCCGAGCGCCGCGCCGCGGCAGGCTGGTGCGCTCGCCGCCCGGGTCCACGGCGACTCCGGTGAGCAGCTCGTCGTCCTCTTGCACGGACTCCTCGCGTCGGGCGGCTACTTCGGCTCCACCTTCGAGTGTCTGAGCGACCACAACGCGGTCGTGATTCCCGATCTCTTGGGCTTCGGGCAGTCCATGGACGAGCGCCGTGCGAGCTTCAGCCTCGACGACCACCTCGATGCCCTCGATGGAATGCTCGACGACCTCGATCTCGCCGCACGGCCCCGGCTGCTCGTTGGCCACTCGCTCGGCGCCGTACTCGCCCTGCACTGGGCAGACCGGAGCCCCGAGCTCGTGCGAGGGGTGCTGGCCCTGAGCGCACCGCTCCACCGCAGCAGCGAGCAGGCGGTTCAGGCAATAGCGGGAATGGGCTATCTCGAGCGCCTGTTCGCCCTCCGCACTCCCGTCTCGCGTACCGCATGCGCATGGATGTGCGCACACCGTGACCTGGCTTCCTGGCTCCTGACCGCCGCCTCCCCACGCCTTCCGGTGCCAGTATCACGACAGGCGGTCGCGCACACGTGGCCGTCGTATCTCGGGGCGCTCGAGGATGTGATCATCGGCCAGGGCCACCCTGAGGTCGCCCAGAGTGTGGCCGAGGCGGACATCCCCGTGGTCCTCGCGGCTGCCGAGCGAGACCCCGTGGTCTCCTGGCCCATCTACCGCGCTTTGGCGGACACGCCCGGCATCTCCCTTGCGGCGGCCTATGGCGATGAACACCAGCTTCCCCTCGCGGCCCCTCGCTGGTGTCTGCAGCGCCTCAGCGAAATTGACCACCGCCAGGCCCTCTGACCGGCATGAACCGCGACCTATCGACAAGCCATGAGCCGGTCGGGTCAGACCGTCTCGCACCCGAGGACGTCGCCGACAGCCTGAGCCTTCGCGGAGCCGTGTCGCTCGGCACCGGCGTCATGATCGGAGCCGGGATCTTCGCGCTCACAGGCCAAGTCGCAGGCCTCGCCGGGGACCTCTTCCCGATCGCGTTCCTGAGCGCCGCGGTGGTCGCTGCGGTCAGCTCCTACTCCTACGTGAAGCTCTCCAACGCGTACCCCTCGTCGGGAGGCGTGGCCATGTTCCTGCGCAGGGAATACGGCCTCGGCACCGCGACCGGCGTCTTCGCGCTGTTCATGTACATCTCGATGGTGATCAACGAGAGCCTCGTAGCGCGCACCTTCGGCGCCTACGTGCTCCAGCTCGTCAACCTCGAGCCTGCGTCGTTCTGGGTGCCCGCATTGGGGGTGACGCTCCTCGTCGTGGCGTTCGCGATCAACGCCGCCGGCAATCGGCTGATCCAGACCAGCGAGGGTGTCATGGCCGTCGTCAAGATCGCCGGCCTCGGCCTCTTCGCCATCGTCGGACTCTGGTTCGTCAACGCGGCGAACTTCACCAACGGCGCCGACACAGCCGGGAGCACCGGGTCGGTCGATGGGTTCCTCGCCGCCGTCGCCCTCGCGATCCTCGCCTACAAGGGATTCACGACGATCACCAACAGCGGCGGCGAGATCGTCGACCCGCACCGCAACACCGGTCGGGCGATCGTGATCTCGATCGCGATCTGCTCGGCCCTCTACCTCGCGCTCTCCGTCGCCGTTGCCGGCAACCTCAACCTCACCGAGATCATCGCCGCCCAGGACTACGCCCTCGCCCGCGCAGCCGAGCCCGTCCTCGGCGCGACCGGCCTGTGGCTCACCGTCGCCATCGCCGTGATCGCCACCGCCTCCGGCGTGATCGCCAGCATCTTCGCCGCTTCTCGCATGCTGGCCATGCTCACCCGAATGAAGGAGGTGCCTCACCGGCATCTCCGCCTGCCCGGGACGGTCCGGTTTCACACCATGGTCTACACGGTCGCCTTCGCCATGGCGCTGACCATGCTCTTCGACCTTCGCCGCATCGCAGCCCTCGGCGCGATCTTCTACCTCCTGATGGACATCGCTATCCACTGGGGAATCCTGCGCCGGCTCAGATCGCAAATCGACGTGCGGCCCGCGATCGTCGCCACAGCGATCGTGCTGGACGTGGTCATCCTGGGAGCGTTTCTGTGGGTCAAAGCCTCAGCAGATCCACTGATTCTCTATGTCTCCGCCGTGGCGATCGCCGCCGTCGTGATCGGGGAGCGTCTGTTCATGCGCTCACACACCGACAGCCACGGGCATATGGACATGTGAACCTCCCCGACCTCGTCGTTCCCTCTCGCGTCCGCGGGGGCGTCCCGCTGCGCTTGGTGTTCGACCGCCAGGCGGCCGGTGATTGCACCTCCCGGGTCGTCTTTCCCCTTGCTCGGCTCTTCGACCTCACGCGTTGGCGCCACCCCGACGGGCCTCAGCCACCTCGCCATCCCACACGGCGTAGGATCAAGTCGCTACACGAGCGTGAAGATACGGTAGTGGGGTAGAGTGTTTTTCGTGGGTGAGGATCCCGGCTACATGTCCGACCAGGCCTCCCTCGTCCGCCGCCTCGCGCGGGTCGAGGGACAGATCCGGGGAGTACTCGAGATGGTCGAGACCGAGCGCTACTGCATCGACATCCTCGCCCAGATAACTGCGGTCCAGAAGGCCTTGGATCGCGTTGCCCTGCTTGTCGTCTCCGACCACGCCCGCCACTGCGTCGTGGCAGCCCCCGAGGCCAGCCGCGAACAGAGGACCGAAGAGCTCATACAAGCGCTCGACCGGCTCGTCTCGCGCGCGTGAGCCCCGGAACCCGATGCACGCCCTGAGCCTGCTGCTGGTGCTCGGCCTCGGGGCCTTGGCGCTGGCGGGCGCGCTTGCCGCGCTCTCGCGAGCCCGGGGTGTCGTCGCCACCGAGGTCGGCCGGGACCCCTCCTGGCCCCGCTACCACGTTCGCTACTACACCTTCGCTCTGCTGTTCATCGCCTTCGACATGGAGATGGCCTACATGTACCCGTGGGCCGTGGTGCTGAAGTCGCTGGGCTGGTTCGCCTTCGCTGAGATCGGCTTCTTCCTGACCATCCTGGGGCTGGGGATCCTCTACGCGTGGCGCGAGGGAGCGCTGGAATGGCAGTAGCCACCCGAGGGCGCCCGCGATGATCGTTGTCCCTGATCGGCGCACCTGGGCGGGGTGGGGCGTGGGAATCGAGGAGCTCGCAGGCACCCGGGCGACCAGGCCGCGGCTCGTCCTACCCGAGAAGGTCCCGGGTTCCTGGGTGCCGGCTGCCGCGTCCCTGGCCCGGGAGGTCGCAGACCCCGAGACCACGGTCGTCTCCCCCTCCCCCCTCGACGGCGTACCGGTCTCCCACGCTCTCGAGGCGGCCGGCGCCCCGACCGCCCGGTCACTCGCCGGGGTCGGCGACGGGACCCACGAGGGCGAGCATTCGATGATGGCGACCGTCGGGGAGCCCGGCTCGGATGGTCTGATCATGCAGGACTCCACGGCGCGGATCGGACCGCTGACGGGGCCGTTCGCCGCGGGGCTTGTCGCCACGCTGGAGCTCGGGGGCGACGTGGTCTGCTCCTGCGAGCTGCAGCCCACGGTCCACACCATGGCCGGAGACCCGACCGCCCCCGCCGCCTCCCGCTGGGCCCTCCAGCGGGCCGGCGGGCGAGGCGAGATGCCAGCCGCCCACCGTCTGGCCGCGGTTGAGATCGAACGGGCCACCTCCCATGCGGGGTGGACTGCCCAGCTCGGCGTCCTGTTGGGCTGGCGGCAGTTGACCGCCGCCGCCCGGGCCGCCCAGGAACCCCTGCGCGAGGGCGTTGCGGCGCTGCTGGCCCAGCGGCCGCCGACCACGCTGTCCTGCGCCGAGGAAGCGCTGGCCACGGTGGCTCGGCTGCTTGAGTCCCGCCGGGCCGCCGGCCGGCTCGCCGGCCGGGGAGTGCTGGAGCGCGAGGCCGCCGAGGGCCTCGACGGGCCGGTGGCCCGTGCGTCGGGGATCTGCGCCGACGCGCGGGCCGCCGACGGGGCATACGACGCCGTGGGCTTCGAGCCGCGGATCGGTACCGACGGCGACGCGCGCGAGCGCGCCCGGCAGCGCGTCGGGGAGGCCCGTGACGCGATCGGACTGGCTCGGCGGGCCCTTTCGCACGGGAGAATCCCCCAAAACGGTGGGACTGTTGGGGCAACACATAGGTCCCCTGCTGG
>JBPCPM010000056.1:0-10333 GCA_050999155.1 Solirubrobacterales bacterium | reverse complement strand
GGCCGGGGCTGCTGCCGGGGCCGGGGCCGGAGCCGGAGCCGGAGCCGGAGCGGGAGCGGGAGCGGGGACAGGACTCGCCGCCGGGGCCGGAGCCGCCGCCGGCGTCGGCGCTGGAGCGGAACCTGCGCCAGGAGCGGGGGCCGGCGGTGCCCCGGGAGCGCCTCCGCCGTCGGTGGGGGCAGGCGGCGGGGGAGCGGCCGGAGAAGAAGGTGTACCGAAACCGGGACCCGTGCAGGCCCACGCAAAGCTCACGCCTACGACTGCCGCGGCCAGAACCGACAACACCGCGACTGGAAGAACCTTTCTGCCCATCAGTGACCTCACCTTCTCTAAGTTGGCACCTAACTAGCACGAGATTCGAGCAGATCTCGTCGGCCAAGTCAATAGTCGGCCGAAGAAAGTTTGGCCGCGCCCAACTGGGTCCAAGGGTCATGCTGAGGTTGAGGTCGTGCTATTGCTCACGACGGCCACCGCGCCGGCTCGGATCACTGCCTTCTCGCCTGCGCCGCCTCCAGAAGAGCATTGGCGATCGCTCGCCGCAGCACGATGCCCGTCACCTTGCCGTCCTCGACGACGATGGCACGATCGCGGACGTCCGGCAGCTGCTCGAGAGCCTCCTCGAGCGGTGTGTTGGGGTCCAGCTGGATGGCCTCGTCTCGCCGCACCATGGCCTCGGCGACGGTCGGACTCTCGCGCTCCTCCGCCACCTGCCGGGCGAGCCCCATGGACGTGTAACCCACGAGCTCTCCGTCCCTCGTGACGGCCAACGCCCGCGTGCCCAGACCCCGGGCGCTGGCCACCTGATCGAGGAGGTCCTCGACGCTGCCGTCCACGGGAATGGCCACCTGGCGCTGCCGGATCAGGTCTCCCACCACCTCGGGGCGGGGATGTGAGGCTCGGGCCGCCGGGGGGGAGAAGACCGAGACGAGGAAGAGGAGCTGCACGCCGGCGACCGTCACGACGTAGCCCACGAACAGCGTCCCGCTGACCAGCAGGAGCATTCCTGCGGCCAGCGCGAGGCAGGCGCTGAGCATCCCCGCGCGCATGGCCGTACGCGCGGCCGCCCCGGGATCTGGCGAGCCGCGCCAGAGCCACGCGAGCATCATCTGACCGCCGTCGAGCGGGAAAGCGGGCACGAGGTTGAAGACCAGCATGACGAGCTGGAGGAAGGCGAGAAGACCGGCCACCTCGACGACGGCGCTGGGAAATCCCACGGCCTCTCCGATCCGCTCGATCCCCCCGAAGAGCACGACCAGGCCGGCGGTGACCAGCGGGCCGGCGGCGACCACCCGGAAGTAGGCCCGCGAGGACCAATAGGGCCCACCGCGCAACCACGCGATCCCTCCCAGCCCGTGCAGCGTGATCCTGTCGACCTGCCAACCTTCGCGCAGCGCCCACAGCGCGTGACCGAGCTCGTGCAGCAGGATGGACACGAAGTAGACGACGGCGCAGGCGATCGCCATGCCCAGCAGCGTCGGACTGTCCACCTCCGGTCGGCCCAAGCGGGCCATCACCAACAGGATGATCCCGCCGAACAGCAGGACCCACGACCAGTGGGCCTCCACCGGAATGCCGCGTACGCGAAGGAACCTGAAGCCTGTCACCGTCACTGCCGCCGCCCGCCGCTCGACGTTATTGATCCGCTGTGACGCCCGACGTCTACGTGAGGGACCCGAAGGCCGCCGCCGAAGTGGTGGTGGTCACGCGTACGAGGTGGGGCCGGCCTGCTCGGCCGTCGCCGGGACGCGGCCCCCGGCCCCGTTGCCGTCTTCTCCGGGCAACCGGGGCGGCGGACCGGCGAGCGTGTCCAGCTCCTCGAGGGTGAGGGTCTCGCGGTGCAGGAGGGCCATGGCGACACGATCGAGCGCGGAGCGTGAGGCGGTGAGGGCCGCGCGGGTCAACTCCTCGGCCTCCTCCACGAGCCGGCTCGCTTCGGAGTCGATCAGGCGCGCCGTGTCTGCCGACAGCAGTTGCCATCGGGACTGCGCGTCGCGGCCGGCGGGCAGAGCGCGAACCTCTTCGCTCATGCCGAAGTCGCAGACCATCGCGCGGGCGATCTCGCCGATCCGGGCAAGGTCGTCAGAAGCTCCTCCGCTGGACTCTCCGAACACCATCTCCTCGGCCGCTCGCCCGGCCAGCAGCGTGGCCATCCGCCGGATCAACACCGAGCGCGGGTAGAGCAGGCGGTCGGTCGACTCGGGCAGCCACGTCGCTCCCAACCTGCGCCCGCGCGGGAGGATGCTCAGCTTGTGCACAACCGTGTCGGGCAGGAGCATCCGCGCGACGAGGGCGTGGCCGGCCTCGTGGTAGGCGACCGTGCGGCGCTCCTCGTCGGACATGATCCGGCCGGTGCCGACGCCGGACAGCGCCCGGTCCAGGCCCTCCTCGACCAGGCCCATGTCGATCTCCGTCGAGCCGCGCCTGCCGGCGAGCAGCGCCGCCTCGTTGAGCACGTTGGCCAGGTCGGCGCCGGAGAGCACGCGAGTGAGGGTGGCCACGCGGTCGAGGTCCACGTCGGCCCCCAGGGGCTTGTCCTTGGCGTGGACGTCGAGGATGTCGCGGCGACCGCGCAGGTCCGGCAGCTCGATCGTGATCTGGCGATCGAAGCGGCCCGGACGCACGAGCGCGGGATCGAGCATGTCCGCACGGTTGGTCGCGGCGATCACCACGACGCCGGCCCGCTGGCCGAAGCCATCGAGCTCGATGAGGATCTGGTTGAGGGTCTGATCGGTCTCGCGGCTTCCTGCGTCCCCGCCACCACTTCCCCGGGTGGCACCGATCGCGTCGATCTCGTCGATGAAGACGATGGCCGGCGCCACGGCCCGGGCCTGGGCGAAGAGGTCGCGCACGCGGGCGGCGCCCTCACCGACGAAGACCTCGGTGAACTCGGTACCGGCCACCGCGACGAAGGCCGCGTTGGCCTCTCCGGCGACCGCTCTGGCCAGCAGCGTCTTGCCGCAGCCCGGGGGTCCGTTGAGGAGAAAGCCGCGAGGGATCCGGGCCCCGAGGCCTGAGTAGCGATCCGGGTCGGAGAGGTAGTCGCGGACCTCGGCCAGCTCGGCCATCGCATCGTCCACTCCCGCCACGTCAGCGAAGGTGACCTGCTCGTCGCTCAGAGACTGCTGGCCGAGGGTGCGGCTGCGCATCGACAGCCGGCGCTGGCGCTCGGGCGCCTCCAGGATGCGCGTGAGGGCCTCCTCGAGCCGTTCGTGGGTGATCTCACGCTGCCCGGCGCGGGCGGCCAGCAGCCCGGCCTCGTTGACGACGTTCGCGAGATCCGCCCCGGTCATGCCGAGCGCGCGGTGGGCGATCGCCTCCAGGTCGACATCGGGGGCCAGCGGCTTGCCGTTGACGTGGACGTGGAGGATGGCCAGGCGCCCATGCTCGTCGGGCGTCTCGAGGCCGATGCTGCGGTCGAAGCGCCCCGGGCGCCGCAGCGCCGGGTCCAGGACGTCGGGGCGGTTGGTCGCCCCGACGACGATGATTCCCTCCATGGGCGAGAAGCCGTCCATCTCGGAGAGCAGCCCGGTCAGAGCCTGGCTCTCCTCCTCGCGGGAGCCCGTCGCCACGGGCCCTCCGCCTCCGCCGCCGCGGCGGGCAGCGACGGCGTCCAGCTCGTCGATGAACACGATCGCCGGGGTGTTCTCGCGTGCCTCGCGGAAGAGATCGCGCACCCGGGCGGCGCCGACGCCCATGTACATCTCGACGAAGTCCGACCCCGAGATGGAGTAGAACGACGCCCCCGCCTCGCCGGCCAGCGCCCGCGCCAGCAGGGTCTTCCCACACCCGGGGGGTCCGAAGAGCAGCACTCCCTTGGGAACCTTGGCGCCGACCACCCTGAAGCGCTCCGGCTCCGCGAGGAACTCCGAGACCTCACGCAGCTCCTTCACCGCCGCGTCCTGCCCTGCCACGTCGTCGAAGGTGACCGAGCCCTCCTCCCGGATGAGCTTGCGGGCCCCGCTGCGCACCCCGAAGGGGCCAGTCCCCTTGCGGAAGGAGACGATGAAATAGCCGAGCAAGATCACCGGGATCAGTGCCAGAAGCAGTAGCGACAAGCCGGCGACGGACCGCTTGTCCTGCTGCTGGTCGACCACGGTGGGAATGTTGTTGGGGATGAGGACATCCAACAGGTCGGAGCGCAGAACCTCGGACTTGAAGTAGGTGACGTTGTACTCGCGCGTCTGCCCGCCGTCCGTGCGGTACTCGCCGACCACGAAGGCGTCGAAGTCGAGGATGCGCGCATTGCCGACCCGGTCGGTCTCGGCGAACTCGACGAAGCGGTCGTAGGCCAGCGGGTCGCCCGACACATGGGGCCGCGAGGACTCCAGCATGCCGATGTACGCGGCAAGCAGGATCACGATGACCAGCGCCACCCACACGCCGAAGGAGAACCGGGGCCTCCATCGACCGGACCGGCGTCTGCTGTCCTGACCAGCGCTCATGCGGGTGTCAGCCTAGTGTTTTCTCGTGGGGCGGATGGCCACGGCGCCGCCATCTCAGGCGTGACGAGCCTGCCGGACCACTCCCACGGCGATGACGGCGACCACGGCGCCCAGCAGGACCAGAGCGAAGACCCCGAGCGTGCCGATCCCTCGATTCGAGCCGCCGGCCGGCGTAAAGGGAGCGGCGTTGGGTCCGCGGCGCTCGCTGCTGATCGCCCGCGGCAGGAAGGACCGCTTGTCGAGGATGCCCGTTCCCGCCACGTAGACCCACCCGTCGTAGACGTTGGGCCGAACGACGAAGGCGCCTCCGGGATAGACGAGGGGTACTTCGGGCACGTCCCGGTCGAGCAGGCGCAGCTCGCGCCGGATCGCCACGCTTCGCTCGCGCGGGTTGACCTCACTGGCCACACGCGCCGCCAGCCGGTCGAACTCCTCGCTGCGATAGCCCGAGAAGTTCAAGGGCGCCTGGCGTTCATCCGAGCCGAAGATGAGAGGGAGGAAGTCCGGGCTGTAGGACGCGAGCGGAGGAATTGTAAGGATCGCCGCCTCGAAGGTCGGCGTCGCGTCGCCCCGGGCTCCGATCGCGGCCTCCAGCTCATGGTTGGACACCTCCTTCAACTCGGCCTCTGCGCCCGCGCGGGTCAGCGCGAGGACGACCTGGCGGCCCGCCTCGCTTCTGACCGGGGTGTTGTTGGGTGCCAGCACCGTGATCGGCGGGAGGTCGAGGGCGGCGAACTCCGCGCGCGCGCGGGCCAGGTCGAAGCGGTGCAGACGGCCCTCGGTGGCCGCGGACGACCGCGGGTGGACGTACCCGCGGTCCGCCGGGAAGGCGTACTCGTCGAAGCCCAACGTGGTCTTGGCCAGCCGTCCGAGGTCCAGCGCATTAGAAACGGCGCGTCGCGCTCGAAGGGAGTCGAACGGCGGTTTGCGCAGATTGAACGTCAGGGTGGCCCCCCAGTACGACGTTCCCCGCATCGTCTTGAAGGGCGCGCTTCTCACCTCATCGCGCTGACCCTCCGGCAGGGTCACCGGGATCATGTCGAGGTCCCTGCTGCGCAGATCGGCAAGGGTCAACACAAAGTCGTCCTTGAAGGGCAGCTCCAAGGTGGCGACGCGCGGGCGGCCGAGGAAGTAGTCGTCGTTGGCACGGAAGACGTAGCGCCTCATCGGACTGCGCTCCACGAGTCGATAGGGGCCGCTTCCCACCGGCGGGCCGGGCGGCGTCTCGCCGGCCGCGAGTCCCTCCCACAGGTGGCGTGGCACGATCGGCACGTCTGAGAGCGGCAGGTTGAAGCCGGGGGAGGGGTACTCGAGGTTGAAGGCGACCGTGAGATCGTCGATGACCTCGGTGCTCTGGATGGCCCTGAGCTGTGGCGTGAACCGCGGGTGGTATCGCTTCGCGTAGAGGTCGTAAGAGAACTTGACGTCGCGCGCGGTGAGCGGCCTGCCGTCGTGCCAGCGCGCACCCTCGCGAAGCAGGACGGTCACCCGCGTGCCGGCCTCGCTCTTTCGCAGCCGGCGCGCAAGCCATGGCTGGGGGGACCCGCCCTCGTCGCGCCACAGAAGCGTGTCGTAGACGAGCGTCACCAGCGGGTAGCCGAACCCGAAGGTGTAGGGCGTCAGCGTGCCGTCGTCCCGTGGCCAGGCGATCCGCACCTGCTCGGCGGTGTTGGCCTGGGCCTGGGCCTGGGCCGGCCACGCGGCGAACAGGGTCGCTGCGACGACGAGGCAGGCGAGAAGTCGGATGCGGGTCATCGCTTGAGCGACGCCGCCGTGTAGGCGATACGGATCGGCTCGCAGCAGACCACGCTCAGGGACGTCACGTGCCACATCATCTCCTCTGCCGACTGCGTCTCCAGAGTCATCCGTATCCGTGGTGGCCGCCTCGCAACTCGTCACGCGGGTGCCAAGAGTACCGGCGGGAGCCGCGGCACCCCCCTCTACCTACCTCACCGGGATGGAGGAGTCGGCGTCGGTCACCTGACGAGACCCCTGGATCGCGGTGATCAGTTGTTCGATCGCCGCGATCGTCGGCGAGTCCGGCGCGTGATCGATCGGTGCCGCGCCGACGCGTTCGGCGGCGGCCACACCCTCCTCGGCGGGCAGTGACGCGAACACCTGCTCACCGACGAGCTCCTCGACATGGTGGACGTCATGCTCGCCCTGCACACGGTTGGCGATGAACACGACCGCCGCCTGCGGGGACTGCAGGCGTGCCAGGCGGGCAACCCGCCGCGCGGTCAGCGCGGACTGGGCGCTGGGCTGGACCACGACCAGGTAGGTGTCGGCGTAGGGCGCCCAGTCCTCCGCCGGCTGGCGCGGGCCCGCGGGCAGATCGCCGATGAGCGTCCAGTCGCGAAAGGCCGGCGCGTCCACCAGGCCGTGGACGGTCTCCCAGAAGGCCCTGCTCGCGCCGATGATCGGCCCGAATCCCTCGCGCGCGACCTTGCCACGCTGCAGCAGCCGCACCCCATCGGGCGCTGCGGTGGCGAAGCGCTGCGCGGCGATCGTCGCGTCGACGCCCTCGCGCCAGCCCCACCGGCCGGTCTCATCCTGCTCGACCGCCTCGAGCAGCGGTGGCTCGACCGGATCCGGCCCGCTGCCCAGGCTCAGCGACAGGCCGGGAAGCAGGTCCGAATCGAGGGCGAGCACAGGCGTGCCCTGACGAGCGGCGAGCCGACACATCGTGCCGGCGATCACGGATTTTCCCGCACCGCCCTTGCCGATCACGGCCACCCTCATGGGCGCGGCCTCACGATCTCCTTCTCGTCCTGCAGACAAGCGGACCCGGCCGGCTCAGGCCAGAACGGGGGCGCCGGCGAGGCGGTCGGCCAGCCGTACGAGGGCGGCGACACCCGGGCCGCCGGCGTCGAGGTCGATCGGCGCGCTCCCCTGACGGTCAGCCGCGACGATGACCGGGTCCTCGGGGATGACGACCAGCTCACGATCGCCGAGGACCCCGCGCATGAGCTCGATGTCCGAGTCGTCGCGGACACGGTTGGCGAGGACGATCACCTCCGCGAGATCGGTGGCGAGCTCGACCGCGCGGCGCGCGACCTCCAGGGCCTTCGCGGTGGGGTTGGCGACCACGAGCACGACGTCGGCGTGGCCGCGTTCGAGCCGCTCGAGCGTGCCGAGACCGGCCTCGAGTTCGCAGATCACGGTGCGCCGGCCATGTTCGAGCTCGCGGACGAGGTTCTGCGGGTTCACGCCGCAGCACTGGCAGCCGGGGTTGATGACCTCCAGCCGCGAGGCGACGACCAGGCGCACGCCGTCGGGGGAGTCGGCGCCGAAGCACTCTACGATGCCCTCGATCGTCGGCTCGTGCTCGGCATCGCCGGCGGCCACGGCCTGACGCGCCGCAAGCAGCAGGTCGGTCTGCTCGGCGCCGACGCCCAGCGAGACCCCGAGCATCGGGTTCACATCGGCGTCGAGGGCCAGCACAGCGTGTCCCCGGCGCGCAAGCGCGCGTGCGACGGTGCCCGACACCGTCGTCTTGCCGACTCCGCCCTTTCCGGCGACCGCGATCTTCATCGTTGCTTCACTCCGGCAAGACTGTACACGCGCGCGAGACCCAAGCGATCACGCGCGTTTCCCGGGCTCAGCGGTCCGGGAGGACTTGGAAGGATTCCATCTCGCCGCGGATGCGCCGCTCGAAGTAGCCGGTGAACAGCGTGTAGGAGTGCACCGGGCCGCTGCGCCGCGCGATCGCGTCGCGGACCTGCGCCGACAGCGCCTCGTCGATCTCCCAGCGCCCGTCGTCGATGTCCGCGCGCAGCCTGACCGTCTCGGTCTGGCCGTCGACGACGTACTGCAGTTGCAGGCGCACGATCCCCCGCGCGCGATCGCTGATGGTGCCCTGGGCCTTCAGGCGCCCGTCCTGGATGACCGGACGATCGAGCTCCAGGTCAGCCGGCTGGGAGGCCGCGCGCAGACGCACCTCCTGGGGACTGGTGTCCTCATCACCGGGATAGGTGAGCGTCATGATCCCCGTGCCCAACCGCGCCTGCTCAGCCGGAATGCCACGCTCAAACCGGATCCGGCGATTCTCGGAGTCCACCTCCTCGGTGAACTCAAAGCGCCGCTGATCCGCGAAGAACTCGACCTCGACCTCACCCGACGCGCGCGCCGTGATCGGCGCCAACACGTTGAGCTGACGATCACTACGCTCCACCCGCGCACGCTCAACCTGAACCTTCGCCGGGAACAACACCGGCCCAAGAGCAGGCGGCGGCGCAGGCCCAACCGGCGGCGGCGGCGGCGCAGGCGACGGCGGGTGGGGCGGGGGCGGGGGCGGGGGCTGCGGCGGGCATTCAGATGTCGTCAGGTTCACCGGTGCCACAGACGCGGGGGTCTCGTCGTCGCCGACGTTCCTCTCGTTGCAGTAGCCGAGGCGGCCGGTGAAGCCGGCCCCCCAGCAGCGCACGCTCCCGTCGTCCAGCCGCGCGCACGTGTGGCGGCCCCCGGCGCTGATCGCGACGGCGGTGCGACCCGCCCCGAGGTCGACCGGGCCGACCGACCCCGGCGTCTCGTCGTCGCCGATCATGCTCTCGCTGCCGTACCCGAGCCGACCGAGCGCGCCGAAGCCCCAGCAGCGCACGCTGCCGTTGTCGAGCAGCGCGCAGGTGTGAGCGTCGCCGGCGCTGATCGCCACGGCGGTGCGACCCGCCCCGAGGTCGACCGGTCCGACGCCCGCCGGTGTCTCGTCGTCGCCGACGGTCTCCGTGTTGGCGTACCCGAGCCGGCCGTTGCCGCCAAAGCCCCAGCAGCGCACGCTGCCGTTGTCCAGAACGGCGCAGGTGTGACCGCCGCCGGCGCTGATCGCCACGGCGGTGCGACCCGCTCCAAGGTCGACCGGGCCTTTCGACCCGGGGGTCTCGTCCTCGCCGATCGCCTCCCCGTCGCCGTACCCAAGCCGACCGAAGGAGCCCAAGCCCCAGCAGAGAACGTTGGCGTCGTCGCGCAGCGCACAGGTGTGGCCGGCGCCGGCGCTGATCGCCGAGGCCGTGCGACCCGCCCCGAGGTCGACCGGGCCCACCGAGCCCGGCGTCTCGTTGTCGCCTATGTCGTTTGGGTTGCCGTACCCGAGCCGGCCGTCGCCGCCGCAGCACCAGCAGCGCACGTTGGCGTCATCCAGCACGGCGCAGGTGTGGCCGCCGCCGGCGCTGATCGCCGAGGCCGTGCGACCCGCCCCGAGGTCGACCGGTCCGACCGACCCCGGCGCCTCGTCGTCGCAGACAGTGCTCTCGTTGCCGTACCCGAGCCGTCCCTCGCCGCCGAAGCCCCAGCAACGCACGCTGGCGCCGTCAAGCAGCGCGCAGGTGTGGAAAGCGCCGGCGCTGATCGCCGTGGCGCTGCGACCCGCCCCGAGGTCGACCGGTCCGACCGACCCCGGCGTCTCGTCGTCGCCGATCGTGCTCTCGTTGCCATAACCGAGCCGGCCGCCGCCGCCAAAGCCCCAGCAGCGCACGTTTCCGCCGCCGAGCACGGCGCATGTGTGGCCGGAGGCATCGGTGATGGTTCCACCGCTGACGTCGAGCTGGCCCGCCGCCGGCGAGCCGGGTTGCGAGGCCTGCTCGGCCGCCGCGCCGGCGGGGAAGCCGGTAGCGACGGCGGCCAGCACCAGCAGCGCCAGCAGCGCCCGGAAGCGGACACGGCCGCCGGTTGTCGACGTCTGGCGCTTCGTCAGCTTCATCCCGGAAGGAGCCTACAAGAGGAAACTCAGTGCGTGCGCCGGAAGTCGGTGCGCGGAACTCATGTTCTCGTGTCAAGGGCGGCGAGAATTCCCCACTTGCGACGATGGGAATTCCCCATCTTGGGGGTGGCCTGTGAGGGCGGGTCGGAGGGCTTGGATGGCGTCGCGGTGGCGGCGCATGCGGTAGCTGTCGCCG
>JBPCPM010000017.1:0-6788 GCA_050999155.1 Solirubrobacterales bacterium | reverse complement strand
CCATCGTCCTAATGATGGGCCTCATTGAAGCTTCGCCCTGATCGTCGTGTCGCCCTGGTTGTTCAGGCTCCTTTCCCATCGTCCTAATGATGGGCCTCATTGAAGCACGGTGCCCTTGCCGATGCGGATCATGTCGAAGTTGCCTTTCCCATCGTCCTAATGATGGGCCTCATTGAAGCGGCCGCATTGTCGGCCAGGGCAAGGGCGCCACCCTCATGCACTTTCCCATCGTCCTAATGATGGGCCTCATTGAAGCAGTGTACTCGCCTCCGCCCGTGGTGGCTAGCCTTCCACCTTTCCCATCGTCCTAATGATGGGCCTCATTGAAGCCCGGCATAGACCACCGAGGCATCGCCGGCCGGCGGGGTACTTTCCCATCGTCCTAATGGTGGGCCTCATTGAAGCCGTTATTCCTGCCTCCACCAATGACGATGATTTGGCGGCTTTCCCATCGTCCTAATGATGGGCCTCATTGAAGCACGGCCCTCGGCGTTGTGCTGGTGGCTGTTCTGGTCTTCTTTCCCATCGTCCTAATGATGGGCCTCATTGAAGCCACGCCTCCACCGCCAGGTAGGGCTGCGCTGTCCGAGGACTTTCCCATCGTCCTAATGATGGGCCTCATTGAAGGGTGTTAAAATCTAGACCGACGCAAATCATCGGCCTCGAGACGTGAGGGCGACGCCGGACCGGACGCGGCGAGCGACTCCGGTGCGTGGACGTGGACGCGGTGGTCCACTTGGGCCTCCGGACGGGGCGCCCCGGGGAACGGGCCGGCTACCGGGGACCGGAGCAGCGTCGGCTCCTGGGTCGCGAACGCGGGAGCGGTCACGGCGCGGGCTGGTCCCAACCTACGTCGGCGCGAGGCCCGGCCAGCTCAGCGGCTGGCCGGCGCGATTGGCCAACGGTGACGCGCCGGTGTCGCCCATCCCGGTCAGGAACGGCCGGCGCGTCGAGTGACGAGCGCTCGCTCATGCGGCGCCATGGCGCTGGCGCCGGCGTGCGATCAGACCAGCGCCCCGAAGAACGACGTGGCCCGCGTCATCCTGGCTTCCGACCTCGAGAACGTCCTCGTCATCACGCCGGCCTGGGCCCACCCGGCCCACGGCGATGGCCGCACCACCCTCGACAGGTCCGCCTTTCGACCCTTCGGCTGACGCCCCCTGGATGCGACGCTGACAGCGAGGCCGGCGGCGCTTCAGTTGGCCTCTGCTGCGCTGGGCCAGCACGAGCGCAACTGGTCCACGAAGGCGGCCCGACTGCGGCTCTCCGTCTCGAGGGCGTGCAGGAGGGCTCCGACCAGCACGAGATAGAAGGCCCGACCCTCCTCGGGAACCGGCGGTTGTTCTCCGGCGACGCCTTCGGCCGACATCTGGGCGTCGAGGCTGCAGAAGGCGTGGACGAGGTACTCGAGCTCGTCGGGTTCGACCTCCGCCTGCCACCGGTAGATCTTGCCGACGCCGCCGGCATGGGAAGTCCACCGGTGGAGATACGACACGACATCGACAGACAGGCCGGTCGGGGCCAAGAGTGTCGACGTGGGGCGGTTGCCGAGGTCGTCGTAGACCTCGTCGGCCCACCCAAGCCAGGCGATGGCGCAGGCCGGCGCCACTGGGCCGACGTCGAGCCTCACACCGTCACCGAGCGTCTCGCCGGGCGATGTTCCTCACGCCACACCCGGCGCAGCCGGCGGCGCTCGATCTCGTCCCTGCCGCCCCAGACGCCGTCCTCCTGATTGGTCTCCAAGGCGAACCGTAGGCAGTCGTCCTGCACGGGGCAGGCCGCGCAGACGGCCTTGGCCGCCTCGATCTGCTCGATGGCGGCGCCGGTGCTTCCCGACGGGAAGAAGAGGCTGGCATCACTGTTCCGACAGGCCGCGTGCTCCCGCCATCTGTCGTGGTCCGAGTCGACGACATGGGGCCACATCGCCCCCAGCAACCTCACCCGATTCCGGTCGAGAACGCAGGCGAAGGTGCGCCGGGAGCGAGCCTGTCGGGCGAAGCGGCGGCCCTGAGCGCACGCGATCTCAAGGTCGGCACCCTCCGGGCGCAGGGCAGGCAGCGGTCATAGCCCGTGGGGGCGCCACAGCCGGGGCAGGGATGCTCGGGACTAGACACGAGCCGGTCCTCCTTGAACTCCGTGATGCGGACGATGCCGATAAGTGTTCGTGGACCCGCGTCCTTCATACTCACGCCTGAGCCGTCGAACAACGCCGGCTGACCGATCCGCCTGGCGAAGCGCAGCCCGAAGGGCTCTCCTCGAACTCGGTACTGCTCGACGATTGTCACCCCGACCTCCGAGACCTCGTCCACGTTGGGACGCTGCCGGGGTCTTGGGCAACGCACTACCTTGAAAGCAGAGCCCGCGCTGAGCGGGGCTCAGGCGAAGACAGAGACACTATTCCATTCGGCGGGCCGATTCAAGGCGGTCGGGACCGCGCACGGAAATCTGGGTCGAGCACGTGGAGGTCGGCCGGGCCGCCCCTGTCCGTCGCGGGCGAATCTCCAGGCTGTTGCAATGGTCGTAGACCCCGCCTTGGGTGGCCATGGAGATCCGGGACGCGGTGCTCAGGGATCAGCGATCGGATCAGTGTCGCTCGGGGCGACCTCTCCCGGGAGCGGGTCGTCGACCAAGCCCAACTCGCCGAGGGCTGTCCGCATACGAAGCAGGCCCGCCCGAATCCGACTCTTGATCGTGCCCTCAGGCACGCCCAGCGTGGTGGCGACCTGTTGATAGGAGAGGTGGCGAAAGAAGGCCAGACCGATGGCCTCCCGCTCACTGCGAGGCAGCATGCGAATGACCACGATGAGCTCGTCGGTCGTGATGCCAGCCAGCGCGTCCGCCTCGACTGAGGCCGCCGAGCTCAATTGCCCCTCCTCGAGATCCCTCGTCTCCCGTCGGCGCCGCGCGACGTCCTCCCGATAGACGTCGATACTTCGGCTCTGCGTCATGGTCAGCAGGTAGCCCCGGAGGCTGCCGCGCCCGGGATCGAACTGATCGGGCCGGTCCCAGAATTGGGCAAAGACCTCGTGGACGACGTCATCGGCCTGACCGAGAGGGCCGAAGCGCCGGGCCACGCTGCGCATGGGCGCCAGGTAGCGCACGTAGGCGAGCGCCCAGGCGTCGCTGTCCCGAGCCCGAAGGTCAACCGCGAACTCGGTGTCGGTACGCCAGCGGTTGATCACCGACGCCCGCCCTGGGGGAGCCGACCCGGCCGCACGCTACGCCCCGCCGCCCAACCCGCCCGCGACCACGACGCGAGTCCCCTCCGGCGGCCCGCTTGCCCGCTCGTCGGTCACCACGAGCCCGCCCGCGCCCGAAGGAACCTGCACCACCTGGGGCTTCCCGCCGGGGTCGATGCGCCCGATCGGCACTCGCTGGCCGGTCACCACTGCCCACAAGAAGTACGAGCGCTGAAGGGAGAGGGCTGGGAGTCGGTTCTTCCAGACCATGGCGTTCCCATCGGCGAGGACGATGACGTCCATGGAGACACCCTCGACAGCGGTCGACAGATGGGCGGTGCGGGTACCCGGGTTGGTCGCCATGGTGACCACCTGCTCGATCTGCTCGGCACGGGCCAGTCGACCTTCGACCCGGTTGAGCCGCTGGCGGGTGACCAGGGCGAAGGTGGCGGCCGACACCAAGACGACCAGTAGGGCGGCGATGCCGAGTTCCGAGCGCCACCCCACGACGACGCGACGCCCGCCTCTCGGGCGTGGTCGCCCATGCGGGCCAGATGGAGCCGTGCCGACCGCGTCCATGAGGTTGGCGGCCTGGTCCGGTCCGAGCTCGGCCGCCATCCTGACCAGTCCGGCGACGGCGATGGCATGACGCTCCAGTTCGTCCCGACAGCTGGCACACGACTGGAGATGCGCCTCCATCTCAGTCCGCTCGTCATCGTCGACCGCGCCGAGGGCGTAGGCCCCGAGCAGATCCCGGATCGCCTCATGGTCGGGCCCTGGGGTGGACATCTCAACTCATGGTCTACCCCGATACGGGAGCCCGCCGCCGCGGCGGACCTGACCCGAGGCTCGACTTTCCCCGTCGACGATTGGTACGAGTCGGCGCCTCGTCAGCGACGTGCGGAAGTTTGACCTGCTCATCGGAGCGTGCCCTCCACCCAAACGACGATCCTGTCGGTGGCCCGGCTCACCCGGGATGGTGATCCGCCGAAGCCCGTCCGTCCCGAGAAGCGATTGCCAGTAGAGGCGTCGATCGAGGGACAACCCGACTGGTCAACTGGCTCCCTCATCTCCACGACGAGGGGCGCCCCGGGCGAGGAGCGTGGCCGTCCACCTTGTCGGCCAACTGGATCCCCGTCGAGGAGCCGAACGGCGGGCCGAACTTCTACCCCTTCGCCATCGACGGCCCGTACAACATCAATATCGACAACGACGGCGACGGCAAGGCCGATGTGGTCTACACGTGGACCTTCGCCGACAAGATCCTGCGCGCCGTTATCGTCTGCTGAGGGCGGCGGCCATGGCCGGCATCGACGCGCCACCCCCCAAAGTCGGGACGGCTCTGTCCCAAAATTAGCAGGCGACCTCGAACCAGACCCGCTTGCTGCCATCGCTTTCGTGCTCGACGCCCCATGACGACGCCAGCTCGGCGACGATGAGCACGCCTCGTCCCGACTCCTCGTCGAAGCGGCGCGGCCGGCGCACTGGGACCTCGGGGCTGAGGTCGTGCACCGCCACCCTCACGACGTCGCCGACGACGGTCACCGCCAGCTTTGGGCCCGACTGTCCGTGCACGATCGCGTTCGTGACGACTTCGCTCGTGAGCAGCTCGACGATGTCGATGACGCCGTCGGATACCTGGCGACTCGACAGGACATCGCGGACGAATCGGCGGGCCGCACCGACGCTTGTGGGATGCGTGGTGAGCATCGTACGTACTTCGATAAGGTCCATCTTAATGACACCAAACTGACGTTTGGTGCATTCCCATTACGGGAAAGCCAGACGAAATGGGCGCTATGCCGGCGATCCCGGCGATGTGTCGTTGAGGACCAACCCCATGACGACGGCATCCCACAGCTCGCCGTTCCGACGGGGATAGTGGCGGCGGAGGAGGCCTTCCTCGACGAACCCGTGTCGCAGATAGAGCCGGCGGGCGGCTTCGTTGTGCGGCCACACCTGGAGAGCGATCTTGTGGGCACCGAGATCGCGGGCGGCGTCGACGACCGCCCGCACGAGCGCGCCGCCCACCCCCCGACCGCGCCAGCGGGCGTCGACCATCATGCCGAGCCCGGCGACGCCGTAGGCGGCCATGTCGACCCGTGCGTGGCCGACGAGGTCGTCTTCGACCAGTGCGACGAGCGACGCGCACCCTTCGGAGGTGGTCTCTTCGAGCACGCGCGCCCGCTGCTCGACGCGGTCGACGGGTGGCTGGGTGCCGAGCCATCTCTCCTCCTCGACGACAGCGACGAAGAGGTCGACGATGGCGTCGACATCGTCGGGTCGGGCCCGGCGGACACCGACGACCGTCATCTGCTGCCCGTCATCGCGACAGAACCGACGCGAGTACCCGGCGGCTGAGCGACCACGGGGTCAGGCCGGACAGGACGGCTAGGAGCCGGTACCCGAGGCCGGGTACGCACTGGGCCCGTCCTTGCGCCACGGCCCGGAGACCGGCCCGGGCGACGGTGTCGGCCTTCATCCACGCCAGCCGGGGGACGATCGAGCGGTCGATGCCCGCCGCTCCGTGGAACTCGGTCCGGGTGAAGCCCGGCAGGAGGTTGGTCACGCTCACCCCGTAGGGGCGGGCCTCCTCGTGGAGGGCGTTGCTGAAGCTCGACAGG
Source organism: Solirubrobacterales bacterium (assembly GCA_050999155.1). Lineage (GTDB taxonomy): Bacteria > Actinomycetota > Thermoleophilia > Solirubrobacterales > 70-9 > JBPCPM01. Next base: position 985 of record JBPCPM010000017.1, on the reverse strand, counting down.
TACGCCTTGGTGGCGGCGTAGGTGGCGAGGTAGGGCATCGGTTGTAAACCGGCGATCGACGAGACGTTGAGGATGCCGCCATGGCCCCGCGGGAGCATGTGCTCAAGGGCCGCGTGCGACAGACGGACGGGCGCCAGGACGTTGAGGCGGATCTGGGCGTCCTGGTCGGCGAGGGGACGGCCGGCGAAGGGGCCCTGGCCCCCCACGCCGGCGTTGTTCACCAGGAGGTCGACGCCGGCGCGCAGGCGGTCCTCGACCGTGGCCAGCTGCGCCGGCTCGGCGATGTCGGCCACCAGCACGTCGACCCGCACGCCGTGCGCGGCGGTGAGCTCGGCGGCCAGCTCCTCGAGCCGGTCACGCCGGCGGGCTACTACGATCAGATCCGAGCCGGCGGCGGCGAGTTGCTCGGCGATGGCCCGGCCGATGCCGCTCGACGCACCGGTGACGAGTGCGACGGGCCAGCGAGGCATGGCGGCCGATGTTAGGTGAACGGTTGGGTGCGGACCCCCCTGGAGGGACACCTCGAGAGCGCTGCAACGCCGTGCCCGGCCGAACCTGTTCCCGCCGCCGGCGCCGGCGCCTCCCCCGGCTTCGTTGGGGTGCACCCACCGCGGATCGAGCCGCTCACCGCTGGGGTGTGACCAGGCGCCCGCCGCGATGCCCAGGTCTCGGGCCGCGGCGGCAAACGGCTGGCCGGGCACGACGGGTCGGCCGGTGGCATCCAGTGGCCGACCGCGTTCGTCGCTGAAACGGATGCCGTCGGGTTCATCGGCGTTGCCCTCAAGTCCGAGCTTTCCGAGATGGTGCAACCGGTGATGTCGGTGGCACAACGCCATGAGGTTCTCGGTATCCGATGGGCCGCCGTCCTCCCAGTGGCGGATGTGATGGATGTGGAGCCACCGGGTGCGGTCACACCCCGGCACCCGACAGCCCCGGTCACGCTCCTCGATCACCATCCGGGTGCGATCTGACACGGTGCGCAGTG
>JBPCPM010000014.1:0-19477 GCA_050999155.1 Solirubrobacterales bacterium | reverse complement strand
GCTCGGGCCGAGGCGGTCCCCGAGGCGGACCTGCGCCCCGCCGGGTTCGCCGTCACCGTCGGCGAGCAGGTGGAGCTTGGCGACCTGGCCGAGTTGCTGGTCGACTGCGGCTACGAGCGCACCGGCCAGGTCGAGGAGCGCGGCCAGTTCGCCGTGCGCGGCGGCATCTGCGACGTCTTTCCGGCCACCGAGGACCGGGCGATCCGCATCGAGCTGTTCGGCGACGAGGTCGAGTCGATGCGCTGGTTTTCCACCTTCACCCAGCGGTCGCTGGGCGACGCCACCTCGGTCACCTTCGACCCGGCCGCCGAGCTGCCCTCCGAGGTCCGCGCCCTGGCCCATCGGGTCGATCCCGAGGCCGCCGACGACGCGGTGGCCTCCGAGCTGCCGTTCGACCGTTTCCGCGCGCCGCTGGACCTCGTCTCCGAGCAGACCGCGGTGGTCGTGGCCGGCGAGGAGATCGAGGGCACCCTGGCCGACCACTGGCAGGACGTGGTGGTGGCCATGCCCGGGGCGACCGCCCACCATCTGTACGTTGACGTGGCCGAGCCCCTGGTCGCCCGGGCCGTGGTCGAGGTCGAGAGCTTCGAGACCGACCAGCCCCACAAGCTGCGGGCCCAGCGGGCCGAATCCCCGGCCCGGTCGGTGGGGGAGGGGGAGGCCGAGCTGGAGAAGCTCACGCGGTCCGGCTACCGGACGCTCGTCACGTTCGCCAGCGTGGGCGAGGCCGAGCGCGTGCGCTACTCGCTGCGCCGCCTGGACCCGCCGATCGTGAACGCCGACTCGGGCCCGGTGGCGCCCGGCACGGTCGCGTTCGCGGAGGCGCCGGTCACCGACGGGTTCATGGCCCCCGAGCTGCAGCTGGCCGTCGTCCCCTGGCGGCGGCTCGTGCACCGGCGACGGTCCGAGGACCGCCCGGCCGGCGCCGGGCGGCGGATCACCAGCTTCACCGACCTGCGCGTCGGTGACTACGTCGTGCACGCCGATCACGGCATCGCCCGCTTCGCCGGCTTCGAGACAAAGACGGTCGGCGGCATCACCCGCGACTACCTCGAGCTCGAGTACCGGGGCGACGACAAGGTGTTCAGCCCCTCCGAGCAGCTGGCCAAGATCAGCCGCTACGTCGGCGCCGAGGGACACACGCCGACGCTGTCGAAGCTCGGGGGCCGCAGCTGGGAGGGCGTCAAGTCACGGGCCCGCCGGGCCGCGCGGGAGATTGCCGGCGAGCTGCTGAACCTCTACGCCGAGCGCCAGGCCCGCAAGGGCCACGCCTTCGAGCCCGACGGCGAGGAGCAGATGACCTTCGAGGCCGCCTTCCCCTACCGCGAGACGGCCGACCAGATCGACGCGATCGAGGCGGTCAAGGCCGACCTGGAGGCCGAGCGCCCCATGGACCGCCTCATCTGCGGCGACGTGGGCTACGGCAAGACCGAGATCGCCCTGCGCGCCGCCCACAAGGTGGCCTCCGAGGGCAAGCAGGTGATGGTCCTCGTCCCGACCACGGTGCTCGCGCAGCAGCACTACGGGAGCTTCCGCGAGCGGTTCGCCGACACCGCCATCGAGGTGGAGGTGGTCTCGCGGTTCAAGCCGGCGGCCGAAACCAGGGCGACGGTCGAGCGGTTCGCGAGCGGCCAGGCCGACATCCTCGTCGGCACCCACCGGCTGCTCTCGCGCGACGTGCGGGCCAAGGACCTGGGCCTGCTGGTCATCGACGAGGAGCAGCGCTTCGGGGTCAAGCAGAAGGAGCTGCTGCGCCAGCTCAAGCTCCGCGTCGACGTGCTGGCCATGTCGGCCACACCGATTCCGCGCACGCTGCAGATGAGCCTGGCTGGCATCCGCGACATCTCGGTGATCGAGACCCCGCCCGAGGGCCGCCGGCCGGTCCGGACCTTCGTCGGGCCCTACGACGAGCAGCTGGTGCGCCAGGCGGTCAACCGCGAGACCGGCCGCGGCGGCCAGGTCTTCTTCCTGCACAACCGGGTCGACACCCTGCACGAGACGGCCGAGGGGCTGCGGGCACTGTGTCCCGACTCCCGGTTTCTCGAGGCCCACGGCCAGATGGACGACGCCGAGCTCGAGGAGACGATGCTCGCCTTCCTGCGTGGCGAGGCCCAGTGCCTGGTCACCACGACGATCATCGAGTCGGGCCTGGACATCCCCAACGCCAACACGCTGGTCGTCGAGCGCGCCGACAACCTTGGCCTGGCTCAGGCGTACCAGATCCGAGGCCGGGTCGGCCGGTCTTCCCAGCGGGCGTTCGCCTACCTGCTGTACCCCTCGGCCGACGAGCTCACCGAGCAGGCCCGCCAGCGGCTGGCCACCCTGTCCGACCACACCGAGCTCGGAGCCGGCTTCAAGATCGCCATGCGCGACCTTGACCTGCGCGGGGCGGGCGACCTGCTCGGCGCCGAACGGTCCGGGCACGTTGCAGCCCCCGGCTTCGAGCTGTACTGCCAGCTGATCGACGAGGCGGTCGAGGTGCTGCGCGCCGAGGGCGACGAGCAGGCGCCCGCCACCGAGCCGGTGCGCTTCGATGTCGCGGTCGACGCCTACGTCCCGGCCGACTACGTGCCGTTCGAGGCGGCGAAGATCGACGTCCACCGCCGGATCGTCGCGGCCCGCGAGCAGTCCGAGCTCAAGGCGATGGAGGCCGAGCTGACCGACCGGTTCGGACCGGTGCCCGACGGGGTGCGCAACCTCCTTGACCTCCAGGCCGCCCGGATCGACTTCGGGGCCGTTGGCGTCACCCGGGTCGAGTTCCGCTCGGGCAAGCTCAGCGCGACCGGCCTCACCCTGGCCAGCGACCAGGCCCGGGCCTTGCGTGAGCGCTGCGGCGCCCGTTACAACTTCCGCGAAAAGACCGTTCTGGCCTCGGCGCCCGCGGACGCCCGGGGCCGGCTCGACGTCGCCCGGGAGGTCGCGGCGGCGGCGGTCGACGTGAGCGCCGGGCACGCGCAGCCAGCCGTTGCCTGACGCCTCTTACGAGGCGCTTAAGCCCAGGTCGGTATCGTGCCGCCTTCGTGAAACGACTTCGAAACATGAACAAGCGGGGAATCCTCGTCCTGGCCGCACTGCCGGTGCTCGCCGCGGTGGTCATCGCCGCGGTGATCGGCTTCTCGGGTACCACGGTGCCCGACGACGCGATCGCTGTCGTGGAGGACACGCCGATCACCCAGTCCGAGTTCGACCGCTGGCTGGCGATCGCCGCGGCCCAGCAGGCCCAGGGCCAGAACCCCGAGGGCGAGGACGCCGAGCCCAAGGACACCGAGGTCCCGAAGGAGGGCACGCCCCAGTACGAGGCGGCCAAGAACGAGGCCATCGCCTTCCTCGTCAACACGGAGTGGATCGAAAAGGAAGCCGAGCGCCGCGATGTCACGATTACCGACCGCCAGGTCGAGCGCCGGCTGGAAGAGCGCAAGAAGCAGGCCTTCACCGGCGGCAACGCCGACAAGCAGTTCGACCAGTTCCTCAAGCGCTCGAACATGTCCCGCGAGGATGCGCTGCTGCAGATCCGCCGCGACCTGCTGGCCGAGAAGGTGACCGAGGCCGTCGCCCCGCAGCCGGACAGCATCGACAAGGCCGCCGAGCAGTACGACGTGTCGGACTCCGACATCGAGGAGTTCTACGAGACGAACAAGCAAAGCTTCTCGGTGCCGGCCACCCGCGACGTGCGGCTTGTCGTCGCCAAGAACGAGAAGGAGGCCGAGGAAGCCAAGAAGGCGCTGGAGGCCGACAGCTCCGACAAGTCCTGGGAGAAGGTCGCCAAGGAGTTCTCCACCGACGAGCAGAGCAAGGACAGCGGCGGTCTGGTTACCGGCTACGTCGAGGGCCAGCGCGCTCCCGAGGTCGACCAGGCCGTCTTCAAGGCCAAGAAGGGCGAGATCGGCGGACCCGTCGAGGGCCAGGACGGCTTCGTCGTGTTCGAGGTCGAGAAGGTCACGCCCGAGCAGACCCAGAAGCTCACCGAGGTGCGCGACCAGATCCTCGCCCAGCTCGTCTCCCAGGCCCGCGAGCAGCAGTTCCAGCAGTTCCAGCAGGCCTTCCGCGACCGCTGGCAGAACGAGACGCGCTGCGCCGACAAGTACGCCGTGGAGCTGTGCGACAACGCTCCAGACTCCGCGGTCCAGCAGCCGCCCGGCGCTCCGGCCGTGACGGCCAGCCGTCCCGCCGAGCCCGGTCAGACCGCGCAGGCGTCGCTCGGGCTCCCCCAGGGGCCGATCCCGGCCGCCGTGCCGCAGCAGGGTCTTCCCGGCGGCGGACAGCTTCCGCCCGGTGCCGTCCCGCAGGGCGGCGCTCCCGGCGGACCTCCCGGCGGCGCCCCTGGTGGCGCTCCCGGCGGCGCCCCTGGTGGCGCTCCCGGCGGGCCCCCCGGCGCCGCGCCGGCCCCGGGCCAGTAGCCACTGCCGGTGCCTGACGCCCGCCTCCCGCCGAAGCAGGGGCGGATGGGCGCGTCCGAGGGCGACGGGCCGGATCGCGCCGTCGGCGTCGCCCTGGAGCGGCTCGACGAGATCGCCCACCGGCTCCGCCGCGAGTGCCCGTGGGATCGCGAGCAGGACGCACGATCGATCGTGCCCCACACCGTCGAGGAGGCCTACGAGCTCGCCGACGCCGCCCTGAATGGCGACGACGCCAAGCAGCTCGACGAGCTCGGCGACGTCCTGTTCCAGGTCGTGTTCCTCTCCCTGCTGCTGCGCGAGCGCGACGCGGGGGATCTCGCGGCCGTGGCCGACGCCTGCACAACGAAGCTGATCCGGCGCCACCCCCACGTCTTCGGAGAGGCCGAGGCGCGCGACGCCGAACAGGTGCTGCGCAACTGGGACGCGATCAAACGCGACGAGCCCGGCCGCGAGCCAGGGATCTTCGGCGAGGTGCCCGAGAACCTGCCCGCGCTGCTGCACGCCCGCAAGGTCCAGCGCCGGGCCGCGGTGGCCGGCTTCGACTTCCCCGACGCCGCCGCGACGGTCACCCGCCTGCGAGACGAGATCGACGAGCTGGAGCGTGAGACAGCCGCCGGAGCGACCGGGCATCCGCGTACGCCCGACCCGGCCCGGCAGGCCGTTGCCGACGAGCTGGGCGATGTCCTGTTCTCGGCCGTCAACGCCGCCCGCAAGCTCAAGGTCGACCCCGAGCTCGCCCTGCGGGCATCCAGCAACCGGTTCCGCGACCGGGTGCAGCGAGCGGCCGCTCTCGCCGCCGGCGAGGGCCACGACTGGGAGCAGCTCGGCCTCGACGAGCAAGAGGCCTTCTACCAGCGGGCCAAGGCCGCCCCGGCCTGAACCTCCCGGCAGCGACACGGTCGCCCGGGCCGGACTCCCCTTACAGGGGTATCGCCATAGGATCCCGCCGTTCCCGACGCACCCGGAGGTCCGAATGTCCGAGATCCGCTCCCTGCACGCCCGCCAGATCCTCGATTCCCGTGGCAACCCCACCGTCGAGGTGGACGTCGCCCTGAAGTCGGACGCGTTCGGCCGGGCCGCCGTGCCCTCGGGAGCGTCGACGGGCGAGTTCGAGGCCACCGAGCTGCGCGACGGGGGCGAGTCCTGGGGCGGCAAGGGCGTCCGGCGCGCGGTCGAGAACGTCAACGGCGAGATGGCCGAGGCGCTGGCGGGCCACGACGGGACCGACCAGGAGGGCGTGGACCGTGCCCTGATCGAACTCGACGGCACCGACACCAAGGCCCGGCTGGGCGCCAACGCGATCCTCGGCGTCTCGCTGGCCGCGGCCAAGGCGGCGGCCGCCGAGGCCGGCGTGCCGGTGTGGCGCCACCTGCTTCGTGCCGATCCCGTCCTTCCGGTCCCGATGATGAACGTCCTCAACGGCGGCGCTCACGCCGACAACCGCGTCGACTTCCAGGAGTTCATGGTCGTCCCCGCCGGCGCCACGCGCTTCGGCCACGCCCTGCGCATGGGCACCGAGGTCTTCCACGCGCTCAAAAAGACCCTGCGCGACCGGGGTCTAGGCACCGCGGTGGGCGACGAGGGCGGGTTCGCGCCCGATCTACAGTCCAACGAAGCGGCGCTGGAGGTGCTGGTCACCGGCATCGAGGCGGCCGGCTACAAGCCCGGCGAGGACGTGTGCATCGCCCTTGACCCGGCGACCAGCGAGATCTTCGAGTCCGGCAGCTACGAGCTCAAGCACGAGGGGCGCAGCCTCAAGGCCGAGCAGATGGCTTCCTACTGGGAGGAGATGGCCGGCCGGTACCCGATCGTCTCGATCGAGGACGGGATGGACGAGGAGGACTGGGCGGGCTGGCGGACGCTGACCGAGAAGATCGGCGACCGCTGCCAGCTGGTGGGCGACGACCTGTTCGTGACCAACACCGAGCGCCTGGGCCGCGGCATCGAGCGCGGGGTCGCCAACAGCATCCTCATCAAGGTCAACCAGATCGGCACCCTGACCGAGACCTTCGAGGCCATAGACATGGCCCACGAGGCCGGGTACACCGCGGTCATGTCCCACCGCTCGGGCGAGACCGAGGACGTGACCATCGCCGACCTCGCTGTGGCCACGGGCTGCGGTCAGATCAAGACCGGGGCCCCCTCACGTTCCGATCGCGTGGCCAAGTACAACCAGCTCCTGCGCATCGAGGAAGAGCTCGGCGACGACGCCGTCTTCCCCGGCCCGGCGGTCTTCGACCGCTGAGCGCCCCGACGCCGAGCGCCCGATACCTTCGCCATTGACCAAACAATCGAGCTCTCACGGGGAGGTTCGACGGCGAGCTCCTGATATTTCCGTCATTGACCAGGAAATCGGGATCTCGGCTGGCGTGGCCTAGCGGTGGCGCAGGCGCATCGTCAGCGCGTCGCCTGTGGCGCCAGGCTCGGGCTCGATGCGGATTCGCGACTTGCGGCCGAGGCGCTCGAGGCCGCGCGGGGAGAGGCGGGTCGAGGCGGCGTGGTGCTCGGTCCCGTGCTGGACGAAGGCGAAGTGGGCGCGGCCGATGGTCACGGTCTTGCCGCGGGTCCGTACGGCCAGGCGCACCCAGCCGGCACAGGGCCCGGGCTGATCGCAGCGCAGACGGACCGACATCCGGCCGCTGCGACGTGACAGGGTGGCGCGCGTCGAGGCGCTGCCGATCTCGGAGGTCGGGATCACCCGGGGCGGCAGCGAGCGCGTCCAGAAGGACGTGCGCTTGGCCGCGCCGGCGCGGTTCATGCCGAAGTGGATGTGGTCCTGATGGGCGGCGGTGCGGTTGAACGACCTGCGGCGCTTGCCGGAGTCCGAGTAACAGACCGAGTAGTTGTGCATCGAGTCGTCGTGGCTGAACCAGGCCTTGCAGTCGTAGATGATCTCCTGGATGCCCATACGGCGGGCCAGCGCGTGCTCGTTGCCCAGGGCGTCGGGGGCAAGGAGCATCGAGATGACCCGGATCGCTTCACGCTTGTGCCGCGGGTTCGACGCGTCGAGGTGCCAGTCCAGCGCCCGGCCCTCGGAGTGCAGGCTCTTGGAGCCCGAGCCGAGGTCCTCGCAGCGCATGATCCCCCACGAGCTGCCGCCCGCGTTGCGTTCCAGCCACCGCTGGAAGGCGACCATGCCGGCACGGGGGGACTGCAGGCAGCGGCTCGCCCGGTCGTACGAGCGCTCGTCGATTGCACGTTCGGCCAGCGCGTCGGCCGGATTGGAGCGGACCCGCTCGAAGCTGTCGGGGTAGGCCGCGAGGCCGGTGGACACGACGACCAGGCAGAAGGCAACCGCGAAGGCGGTCGCGGCGAGCGCACGCAGGGCGCGGCCGAGAGATCCGGGGGGGCGTGTCGATTTTGCGGGCATCGCAAGGGGGGGGACAGGCCCCGGACCGGGTAGTCGGCGCGACGGTGCCGGGGCTGTAGCACGTGACGGATGCGACAGGTGCGGCGTCTAGAGTCGGTTGCGGTGTCCGCGCCAGCCGTTTCCGGCGAGACGGTCGAGCCGCCTGGGATACCCATTGCGGACCCTGCAGGCGACCCCTCGGAGGGCAGGGACTCCGAACCGGAGGTCGAAGGTTCGGAGACGATGCGTTCCGGCCCCACGATCAGCCCGCGCCCGGTCGCCCGCGGGGCGGCGTTCTCGCAGGTCCGCTGGGATCGCGTAGGGCGCGTGGCGTTCCTGGTGGCCCTGGCCGTTGTCGCGTCCATGTACGTACGCCCCCTGGCGAACTTCGTCGAGCACTGGCAGGGCTCCAAGCGCGAGGCGGCCGAGCTCGAGCGGGTCCGCGGGGAGAACCTGGCCGTCAAGCGTGAGCTGAAGGCGCTGGAGACCGATGCGGGCCTCGAGCGCGTTGCCCGCGAGGCGGGCCTGGTCAAGGAAGGCGAGCGCGCCTACGTGATCCGGCGAAAGGCCCGCTGAGCGACTTCGGGGCCCCACGGCTCCCGGCCGCGGGCACACCGGACCCCCATCGCTCCGGCGCCGAGCAGCAGCGCGCCCGTGAGCAGGAACCAGCCGACGTCGAGACCCGTGCGCGGGAGCTGCTCGCCGCCCGGCGCAGCCTGCGATGCGCCCCGGGCCGACGAGGGAGCCGCGGCTGTGGATGGAGCCTGGGCGGTCGACCCGGCCGATCCCGCGGAGGGGGCCGGCGCCCGGCGCGCCGGCGCCGGGCTGGAAGGCGTGCTGGGTGCGGGCGCCGAGCGCTGGGGCGCCTGGCCGGCGAACGGATCGGAATACTGGTCGTCCCCGGCCGACTGGGCTCCGGCCGCGGCGGGCACGGCCAAGACGAGCAGGATCGCGAAAGTCATCAATCGACGCATGGCGGGCACAGTAGCGCAGCGACCCCCCGCAACTCAGACGGTCGGTACCGGCTCGGCGGTAAGGGTGATCATCCGCTCGCCCTGCTCGTAGTCGTCGAACTCGTCGCCGGTGACGACCATCAGCTCGCCCTCGAGGCTGCGCAAGAACAGGGGGAGGACGTCGTGATCGTCTTCCTCGCGTAGCTCCTCGGCCTGGTCCTCCGAGAGCTTGACCAGCTTCGTCCTCTCGCCCTGGACGAGCTTGCGCTCGAGCAAGTCGTAGGTCACGCCCTCGCCGAACATCGGCCGCCCGCGGGCCTCCGCCTCGGTCGGGCCCTCCTCCTCCGCGGTGGCGATCTGCCACACGGCGTGGCGGCCGAAGGTCTCCATCAGCTGGGTCGCGGCGAGGCAGTTCCACTCATCGGAGTCGCTGATGATCAGCGCCCGGGCCAGACGGGTCAGGTCGAGGTCCTCGTTTTCGTGTTCGTGCAGGACGTTGCCGTCGTACACCTCGAGGCCGGCGCGTTCCAGCGCCATCTGCTCGGCTGGGATCGAGCTGGCCACCACCACGTCGAAATCAAGGCGCTTGAGCGCAAGGCCGAGCTGCCGGCCCACGCGGGCGCCGCCCACGATCAGGACTCCCTGGGGGTTGTCGGCCGCGATCTTCAGCCGCTTGGCCATGGGGCCGCCGGTCAGCCCGTAGACGGCGGCCGTGACGAAGATCACGAGGAAGGTGACGGGCGCGAGAATCTCGGCTCCGGCAACACCCTCCTCGGCGAGGCGCAGTCCGAACAGCGAGGACACGGCGGCGGCGACGATGCCGCGGGGATGCATCCAGGCGAGAAAGCCGCGCTCGGCCCACGAGGTGCTCGAGCCCAAGGTCGAGAACAGCACCGCCAGCGGGCGGATGAGCAGGATCAGCACGACGACGAACAGGGCTTCCCGCGCTCCGAGGACGCTGCTGAGGTCCCCGAGCTCGATCCGGGCCGAGAGCACGACGAACAGCAGCGACGTGAGCACCACGCCGAGCGTCTCCTTGAACTCGGCGATCTTCTTGACGGGAACCGACTGCTGGTTGGCCAGCACCACGCCCATCACGACGGCCGCGAACAGCCCGGACTCCGCGCGCAACAGGTCGGAGCTGGTGACCGCCGCAGCCACCACGGCGATCACGGTGCCGGCGTGGAGGGTGACCGGGAGCCAGAACCCCCGCAGCAGCGCGTAGAGGACCCCCGCCGCGGCCAGCCCGATCCCGGTGCCGACGACGGCGCTGATGCCGATGCCGCCTGCCGCCTGGCCGACGGTGGGCGCGCCCTGGCCCTCGATGATGGCCTCGAAGACGAACACCGCGAGCACGGCGCCGATCGGGTCGTTGAAGATCCCCTCGAACTTCAGGATCGAGGTCACCTCGCCCTGGGGGCGGATGAAGCGCATCAGGGGCAGGACCACCGTCGGCCCCGACACGACAAGGATGGCCGACAGCAGGGCGGCGATCTCGCGCTCGACGCCGAGGATCAGCCGCGCCGCGACGGCGCCGCCGATCCAGGTGACGAGGACCCCGACGATCAGCAGCCGTGGTACCACCGTCGTCGCCGACCCCCCCCGCAGCTCGCGAAAGTTCAGCAGCAGCCCGCCCTCGAAGAGGATGATCCCGACGGCGAGCGTCACGAACGGAAACAGCAGGTCCCCGAGCAGCTGGTCGGGGTTGACCAGGCCGGTGAAGGGGCCGATTGTGAGGCCGGCGGCCAGCAGCACCACGATCGACGGCAACCGGAAGTACGCGGCCAGGACCTGGGCGCCGCTGGCCACGCCGACGACGAGGGTGACCTTGATCAGCACCTCGTCCTGCGACGCGACGGCGGCGATCGGCAGCAGCGCGTGAAGCTGGGTGAACGAGGAAGTCAGCAAGGCGGCGATCCCGACGGCGATTCTAGCCAGCCCGCCCCTGCGTCAACCCGGGACTAGAGGATCGGGCGCCCCAGCCCGCGGGCCCGGTTTGGACGGGCGTCGGGGTCGCCTGCGACCCGTTCCGCCTCCAGGGCCGTGTCGACGGTCGCTCGCATCCGGTCCTCGAAGCGGTCGATCCCGAACTCCTCGGCCCGGGAGCGGCAGTCCGCCGGGTCGATCGCCATCGATTCGAGACGCTCGACGGCCGCGGTGAGCCCGGCGGCGTCGCTGGGCGAAAACAGGGTGCCGGTCACACCTTCGACGACCGTCTCGCGCAGGCCGCCTGCGTCGTGACCCACCACCGGCCGCCCGGCGGCCATGGCCTCCACTGCGGCGATCCCGAACTCCTCGGTGCCGGGGACGACCAGCGCCCGGCAGCCCTCGATCATCTCTGTCACCTCGCGGTCGCCCAGGCGGCCGGTGAAGCTGATCGTCGGCCCGGCCATCCTGCGCAGGCGGGGCAGGGCCGGGCCGTCGCCGACGACGACGAGCGGCAGCCCGAGCCGTGTGAACGCCTCGACCGCGACGTCGATGCGCTTGTGGCTCATCAGCTCCGACAGGACGAGGTAGTGCTCGCCGCCGGGCCCAGCCGCGAAACGGGTCACGTCGACGGGCGGATGCACCACGACCGATTCGCGGTTGAAGTACGTGGCGATCCGCTGGCGGGTGACCTCGGAGTTGGCCACGTAGAGGTCCACCCGCTGGGCGGCGATCCAGTCCCACTGGCGCCAGCGGCTGAACACCCCGGCCAGGGCGGGGCGCATGAGGGGGCTGCGTGCGGCGAGCGTCGCCTCCCGTTCGTTCCATGCGTAGCGGAAGGGGTTGTGGCAGTAACAGACGTGGACCGACCCCGGTTCGGTGAGCACTCCGTGGGCCCAGGCGCTGGAGCTCGAGACCACCAGCTCGTATTCGCGGAGGTCCAGACGCTCGATGGCGAAGGGATAGAGGGGCAGCAGCGAGCGAAATGACCTCGACGTCGCCCGCAACCGTTGGAGGAAGGTGGTGTTGATAGTCCGATGAGCCCAGCGCCCCTCCGTTCCCTTCTCGTCGTAGACGGCCGTGAACACGTCGGCGTGCGGCCACATGCGGCACAGCTCGGCGAACACGCGCTCGGCACCGCGCACGTCCAGCAGGAAGTCGTGGACCAGGGCGGTCGTGCGGGTCGGCCGAAGGGGTTGCGCGGACGTGGACACAAGGTCGATTGTAGGTATCGCCCCGGTCCGGCCCTGAGCCGTTTGCCTCGGCTGACCGTCGGTGCCGCGACGGCCCTGCTGGCCCTCATGTGCCTGCTGTTGGGCAGCGCGGTTCCGGCGGCCGATGCTCGCGTGCCTCGCGGCTTCGTCGGTGTCACGGTCGACGGGCCGATGACCGACTCGCCCATCAGCCGGTCGCGCTGGCGGTCAGAGACCGGGCTGATGGTGCGCAACGGGGTCGAGACGATCCGGGTCGCCTTCCGCTGGAAGGACATGCAGCCCTACGCGACACTCGACGACGTTCCGACCGACGAGCGGTCCCGCTACACGGTGGTCAAGGGCGTGCCGACCGACTTCTCCGAGACCGACATCATCGTCGCCGAAGCGGTCCGCCGGCGGCTCGCCGTGTTGCCGGTTGTCGCCGAGGCACCCGGCTGGGCGGCCGCCCCGGGCGGGGTGTTCGTGAGCCGCCCCGCCGATCCGAACACCTACGGCCGGTTCCTCTACGCCCTGTCTCGCCGCTACGGCACCTACGGCAGCTTCTGGCGCGAGAACCCCACGCTGCCTCGCCACAAGATCCGCGAGTGGCAGGTGTGGAATGAGCCGAGCCTCACCAACTACTGGCAGGACCAGCCGTTCGCGAAGGAGTTCGTGCGCCTTCTGCGGTCGGCCAACCGCTACCTGAGCCGCGGCAGCAGCCACGCCACCATCGTGCTCGCCGGGCTCCCGGACACCAGCTGGATCCACCTGCGCGCGATCTACAAGGCCGGTGGCCGGCGCTACTTCGACGCGGTGGCGGTGCATCCGTTCTCCAGACGACTGGCCAACGCCGAGAAGATCGTGCGCCTGACCCGTCGGGTGATGGACAGCAACGGCGATCGGCGCAAGAAGATCTTCGTCACCGAGACGACCTGGACATCGGCGAAGGGCAAGATCCCCGCCTCGAGCTCGTTCGGGATCGAGGTCTCGGAACGGGGCCAGGCCGGGCGCGCTCGCGCGGTCCTGCGGCGGTTTGCGAGCCGGCGGCGCAGCCTCGGCATCGACTCTGTGTACTGGGCCACGTGGATGCGCACCGACTCCGACCCGGTCTCGAATTTCGACTACTCCGGCCTGCGCAGCGATCCGCCCGACGGCCCCGTGCGATCCAAGCCGGCCCTGGCGGCGTTCGGCCGCGAGGCACTGCGCCTCGAGGGATGTCGCAGCAAGGGTTCGAGCGTCACCTCCTGCCGCCGCTGACGCGGCGCCGTCCCCCGGCGGTGGCCCGGTGAGGGTCGCCGTCGATGCCCGCAGCCTCGACGCACCGGCCGGCTCGACGCTGCGCCAGGCCCGGGGGATCTCCCGCCACGCCCTCGGCGTCCTGCAGGGGCTGGTGGACGGCCATCCCGAGGACGAGTGGCATCTGGTGACGGCCGCCCGCGGCACGGCCGACGGGGCACCGCCGGTCACCGGGCCCTCGGTGCACTGGCATCGCCGGCGGTTGCCCTCGCAGCTGGCCTACGGCGCGCAGGCTGTGGGGCGGGGGCGTATGGACCGCATGCTGCCAGAGAGGCCTGATGTCGCCTGGCTGCCCGCTCCGGCCCCGGTGGCGCTCTCGGCGGGCGTTCCCTACGTCCTGACCGTCCACGACCTGTCCTTCGAGCAGCGGCCGGGGGACTTCACCGCCTACGAGCGCGTGTGGCAGCGGGCCGCGCGGCCCCGGGAGCTGGCCCGCGGCGCCGCGGCGGTGCTGGCCGTCAGCGACGCCACGGCCGCGGAGGTCGCCGAGCGCTGGCAGATTGCCCCTGAGGTGGTCACCGTCGTGCGCCCCGGGCTCGCGGCGCCGTCCCGTCCGTCGGACGAGGAGATCGCCGAGACCACGGCCCGCCACGGCCTGGCAGGCCCCTACGTGCTGTTCGTCGGAGCCCTCGAGCCCCGCAAGGGCCTGGAGGTGCTCACCCGCGCCTGGGGAACGGTGTGCCAGGAGCGCGGTGTCGCGGCGGGTGGGCAGGCGCATGGCGAGGCCGCGTACGGGGCCGGGGCGCGGGGCGAACTCGCGCAGCTGGCCGTGGTAGGCCAGGGGCGCTTGTCGGGGGACCTGGCGGGTCCCGGAGTACGCCTGCTGGGTCGGGTGCCCGAAGCCGAGCTGTGGCGCCTGTACGCCGGAGCGCGGCTGCTGGTACTGCCCTCGTTGCTGGAGGGCTTCGGGTTCCCGCCGCTGGAGGCTGCCGCGCTGGGCACCCCGTCGGTGCTCAGCGATCTGCCGGCGCTGCGCGAGGTCCTGGGCCCCGACGGCGCCCGCTGGGTCCCCCCGGGCGACATCGCCGCCCTGGCGGTCGCCCTGAGCGACCTGCTGGGCGACGCGAGCCGCCGACGCGCGATCGCGACCGTGGCCAAGGCGGCCGTCGCGCAGCTCGACAGCCGCCACGCGGCAGAGACAGTCCACACGGCTCTGCACCGGGCGGCGTCCCAGCGCCGCGACCCCCGAAAGCCGACCTCGCCATGACCGGGTTCTCGGGGCCGAACCGCGCGAAGCCCTTGCTATGGGGGGTGTTTCGTTGGGTTCGGCCCTGGTTGCCTCAGGGCAGCCGGACAACGCTGCCGTCCACCTCGGCCAGGCCGTCGGCGGCCAGCGCCTCCACTACTCGGGCGTCGAGCGTGCCCAGCGGCCGCGGGGCTGCCGTGATCGCGCGCAGCGCCTCGGCGCGCTGCTGGCGAAAGGAGCCCTCGAACCGGCTCTGGCGGCGCAGGGGCTGGAACCGTTGCCCGCGGGAAGGGCAGGGCTCGGCCAGTGGGCACCGTCCGCAGCGTGGGACCCGCGCGATGCATATCGTCGCGCCGAGGTCCATGAGCGCGGCGGCGCTGTCGGGACTGAACGTCGCGCCCGTGCGTTCGCAGACCCGGCGCACGTTGACGTCGATCGGCAGCACGGCGGCCCCGTGGGCGAAGCGGGCGACCGCGTCGGCGGTGTAGCGGCCGACGCCGGGCAGGACGGTGAGATCGTCGGGCCAGCCGTCGGCGGCGA
Organism: Solirubrobacterales bacterium; assembly: GCA_050999155.1. Lineage (GTDB taxonomy): Bacteria > Actinomycetota > Thermoleophilia > Solirubrobacterales > 70-9 > JBPCPM01. Next base: position 4,637 of record JBPCPM010000014.1, on the reverse strand, counting down.
TCTGCTGGGCCGCGCGGTGCAGGCCGACCGCCCGGCGGTTGTAGCCCAGCCCCGACCAGGCGGCGATCACCTCGCCCCGCGGCGCCGCGGCCAGGGCTTCCGCCGCGGGCCAGCGCGCCATCCACGCCGTCCAGCGGTCGATCACCCGGGCCACCTGGGTCTGCTGGAGCATCACCTCGGAGACCAGCACCGCGTAGGGGTCGTCGGTGTGGCGCCAGGGCAGGTCGCGGGCGTGGTCGCGGTGCCAGTCGGCGAGCAGGGCCTCCACGCCCGGCACGCTAGTGCAGGTCCGTACCCTCTGGCCCGTGCCCGAGCTGACCCTCGTCGTCGCCACCCACCAGTCCGCTCCCGAGCTGCCCGCGCTGCTCGCGTCCGCCGAGGCCCACCTCGGGGACCGCTGCGAGATCGTGGTCGTCGATTCGGGTTCCAGCGACGACGGTCCCCGCTTCGCGGCCACCGCGGGAGCCCGCGTGATCGAGCTCGACGGCAACCCCGGCTTCGGCGCCGCCTGCAACGCCGGGGTCGAGGTCGCCTCGGCGCCGGTCACCGCCCTGGTCAACCCCGACATCGAGCTGCTCGACGACGGGCTGCTCCGGCTGGCCACCGAGGCGTGTGAGCGCCGGGTGCTGCTGGCTCCGCGTCTGCTCGAGCCCGACGGGCGGCCCCAGCGGTCCAGCCACCCGGTCCCGGGCCGCCTCGATGCCCTCGTCCCCGCCCTGCTTCCCAGCGTCCTGCTGCCCCGGCCGCTGCGCCTGCGCGCCGAGCCGTGGCGGGCCGACGAGCGCCGCCCCGTCGGCTGGGCCATCGCCGCGTGCCTGGTGGCCCACACCGACCTGCTGCGCGGACTCGGTCCCTTCGACGCCGGTGACTTCCTGTTCTACGAGGACCTCGACCTGGCCCTGCGGGCCCGGGCGCAGGGGATCGGCACCGAGCACTGCCCCGACGTGGCGGTGCGCCACCTCGGTGGGCGCTCCACGGCCCGCCACTATGCCGCCGAGCCCCTCGACGTCAAGGCCCGCCGCCGGCGCGAGGTGGTCGCCCGGCGCCTGGGACCGGAGGCGTTGGTCCGCGACGACCTTGCCCAGGGCCTGACCTTCGCAACCCGCGCCGCCGGCCACTCGCTGCGCCGGCGCACCGGAGGCCGCGAACGCGCGCAGCTCCGCGCCCTGCGGGGGGCCCGGCGTACCGAAGCGGGCACCCGGGCCCCAGGCGCGTCGGGGGGCGCCGCGTGATGGGTGGCGACCTCGACAACGCGCTGTTCCAGTGGGAGGAGGGGGCACGGCGGCTCGAGCAGATGCGCGGGTCCGAGTTCCCGGCCGAGGTTGCCGACCGGGTGATGTCGGCCGCCGAGGACCAGCTGCGCCGCCGGCTGGGCCCGACGTTCACCGCGAGCGAGCTGGCCGGGGTCTACGAGCAGGGAACGGATTGGTGCCTGGAGCTCGCGGTCCGCGAGGCGCCCGATCACCCGATGATCTGGGACGGGACGGTCGTCGGCGACGCCGCGTTCGCCAACCACCTGCGACGGGCGTCGGACTACGGCGGCGGCCGACGGAGGTTCTAGGCAGGCCTAGGAGGCCTGGTCGTCGGCGCGCTCGAGGACGATCCGGTCGTCCTCGATCTTCACGGTGAGCTTGCGGTGCCCGGCCCAGTGCTCGGTGTACACGGGGTTGTCACGGACCGACGCGTCGAGCCACAGGCCATAGCCCTCGTCGTCACCATGGTCGAAGGTGGCCTCCAGCTTGCGCTCACGGCCTCCGCTGCGCCGGCGGCGACGCCGCCGGGGCTTGGCCTCCGGATCGTCGCCGTTGTCGGACTCGGCGTCCTCGGAGTCGTCGGCCTCGTCTTCAGGCTCGTCTTCGGGCTCGGGGTCCGGCTCGTTGGCGCGGCGCTCGGCTTCCTCGGCGGCCTGGGCTTCCTCGGCTACGGTGGCCGCCTCGATCTCCGCTTCGATCTCGTCGCGGAGGTCGACCTCGCCGGGATCCTCGCCGTCACCGGTCAGCTCGTGCTGACGCTTGAAGTCCCGCAGCTGGGTCGCGGAGACCTCGAGCTGATGGGCGATCCACGCATCGGTACGCCCCTGGCGAACCCAGGTGCGGATCTGGTTGAGGTGCGATCTCAATGACTTCCGAGCCATGCGGCGGCGCATGCTAGCAGTGGGCCCCACGGCACACCTTCGGTCCCTGGCGACCCCTTGCCCAGGGTGCGAGACTGTCGAGGCAGGTGTTCGACGGATGTTGGAGTAGCTAAGGCCAAGCGTCACAGTACGCTTGGGAAGTCCACCCACGGGGGAAAGCGAATTTCATGCTGGTACTGACCAGAAAGTCCAACCAGAGCATCATGGTCGGAGACGATGTCGAGATCTCGGTGCTTGCCGTGATGGGCGACAAGGTCAGGATCGGTATCGAGGCCCCTCGGGAGGTGCCGGTGTACCGCAAGGAGGTCTACCTCTCGATCCAGGCCGAGAAGGCCGCGGAGGCAGAGCAGGACCGCGAGGCCGTCGACAGCGCCCTCGGAGAGATGTCCTCCGACGAGTAACGCCCGGTCGTTGCGCCGCCGCGCAACGCCCCTGACCCCGAGTCTGGATACGGCCTGCGGCGCTAGCCGAGGATCAGGCCGAGGACGGTGAACATCAGCCAGGTCGTGACCACGACGGTCGCGGCGAGGCTCGCCACCAGCACCGAGAAGCGGACCTTCTGCGTCTGGCGCACCCGCTCGTGACGCCGCACACGCGAGCGCTGGGAGGCCTCGTGACGTAGCCGCGCCCGGCGCTCGGCCTCGAGTTCGACCTGCGACTCGAACGCACGCTCGAACTCCGCTTGCGTCTGGCGCATTTTCATCGTTGGCGTACTCATGGCTCGGCGATTGGACCTTTCCGACCCTCCCGAGGATACCCGCGCGGCGGTCCGTTCGCTCATTTCGTGGGACACGCCGCCCACAGGCCCCGTCGGTCCCCGCGAGCCCGGCGCTCCAGGCGGGCCAGCTCGGGGGCGCGCGCATCGTTGGGGCGGATGGTCAGGGTCCGGGCGTATCCGCCGCGGACGAGCTCGCCGTTGACGAAGCGGTCGCCCACATCGACGTAGGCGAGCAGCCGCTCGTAGCGGTCGCGTCGCTCGGCGTCGAAGGTCAGCCGTACCTCGCGGCCCTCGACGAGGTCGGCGTTCGCCTTGCTGGCCTGCGGGCCGAAGCACTGCACCGGAGTTCCCGGAGCCTTGGTCTCCGGCGTGTCGACCCCGATGTAGCGCACACGCTCGCGCCGGCCGTCGAGGCGCACGACGATCGTATCGCCGTCGACGACCCGCTCGACCTGCGCGGTCGCCTCCGGGCCGATCGCGCGCACGGCCGGATCGGCGATGAAGCCGTCGTCGGCGCCTTGCTGATCGGTGAGCAGCACGACGGCGAGAACGACGAGGGCCACCAGCATGGGCAGCGATCGCAGCGACCGCCGCCGCCCGAGCCGGCGCGCCACCTCGGCTACGGGGTGCGGCGAACGTTTTCGAGCATGATCTCCTTGATCTGCCCGATGATCTCCAGCGCGTCGTCCCACTCGCGCTGCCAGACGTTGCGACCGTAGATCACGCCGGATCCGCCGGCGCCCATGATCGCGCGCGTCTGGTCGAGAACCTGTTCGTCCGATGCCTTGGAGCCGCCCGACAGCACGACCAGTGACCGGCCGGCCGAGTGCACGCAGTGGCTCACGGCTTCGTCGAGGCCGAAGCCGCCCTCGTCGTAGGGGGCCGGAGCGCCCTTGTCCTTCTGGGGATCGAGCTTGGGCAGGTTGAGCTTGACGACGTCGGCGCCCATCTCCATGGCCAGCCGGGCCGCGTAGTCGATGGCGTAGAACGAGTCGCGTCCGCCCTTGGCGTCGATGGCCGAGCCGCGCGGGTAGGCCCACACGACGAGCGGCATCCCGTAGCGGTCGCAGTCCTCGCGGACGGCCTTGAGCTGGCGCAGGTCGTCGTCCTGGCGTGGCGAGCCGACGTACAGCGTGTAGCCGACCGCGTCGGCGCCCAGCCGCACGGCGTCCTCGACGCTGGCGTTGACCGGCGAGAAGGCGTCGTCGGAGCCGGGGATATCGGTCTTGCCGTTGACCTTGAGCAGCAGCGGTACCTGGCCGGCGTAGGCGGGGTAGTACTTGGTCGCCATGCCGATCTGGCAGGCGATGGCCGAGTACCCGGCCTCCTTGGCCAGCGTGAACTGGTACTCGGGGTCCTTCGAGGCGGGGTTGGGGAAGAAGTCGCGGGGGCCGTGCTCGATGCCCTGATCGATCGGCAGCAGCATCAGCGTCCCGTTGCCGGGCCCGAACTCGAACAGGAGGCGGTGGAGGCGGGCGCGCTTGCCGGGCGGCAGCGTCTCCAGAAGCGACTTCTGTTCGGTGATGCTCTTGACCTCCACGAAAACTCCTTGCGTCGATGCGAACGGAAGGTCAGTATAGGACGGCTCCCAGGGCGGTCGGGACTGCGTGTAGCCGCCTCCGACGCGGGTAGGATCGGCTTCAGGCGCCACTCCGGGGTCATCGCAACGCCCGGTTGGGAGGCCGCACTCGGTGCTCGAACACAGCTTCAACGGAACCCCGTTCACGATCGGCATCGAGGAGGAGCTGATGCTCCTCGATCCCGACGGTCTGAACCTCGTCCAGG
>JBPCPM010000013.1:0-21544 GCA_050999155.1 Solirubrobacterales bacterium | reverse complement strand
GGGGCGAGTCTATTCGCTGGGCTCGCTTCCCGTAAAAGAGTCCGCAGCGTTGACAGCCCAGGCGCCGTGGGTTAGGTTCGCCCCGCCCGACCGGGGAGCACCTGATGTCGCAATGGTTTGCGCTGCTAGTGCCCGCCTTGGCGCTGCAAGTAGCGCAGGTTCTCGCTGCTGGAGAACCCCGAGTCGACGACCATCACGCAGCGTCCCAGCTTCCAGCCACCCAGGTCTGCCTTGACCTGCTCGATGACCGTCTGGTCGTTGGTGTTCCCCGGCCAGACCCATACGCGGACCGGGATCCCCTCCCGCGTGACGGCCATCCCGATCACGACCTGAGGCAGATCTGGCCGGGAGTCCTTGCTGTGCCCCAGCCGCCGCTCGCCGGCCTGGACCGCCGCTCGCCGTGCCGCCGGCGGCTCGCTCTCGTTCCCGTTCCCGTCCGGACCCGTCTCGTCGTCGTCGACCTCGACCTCGAAGTAGGTGGAGGTCGTGTCGAAGAAGATCACGTCGACCTCGAGGTTCAACAGGTTGGCCACGCTGAAGAACACCGCTTCCTGCACGCGCTCTGAGCACTCCAGCAGGAAGTCCATCGCCGCGTAGAGCCCGTCATCGGTGAGCTCTCCCACGCCGGGCAACACGACCTCCCGCGCCGCCCACCGCGTGGCCTCCAGCTTGGACGCCGGCGCGATCGTGCGCTGGCAGGTCATCGCGAAGACCTCCCGCTCCACATCGGCGCGGTAGGCCCGCGAGCGCGCGACCCGCCGCAGCGCCTGCCCGATCCCGAGCTCCTGCCACAGCGCCTGCACGACGTGCGGACGGCCCTGCTCACGCGCCTCCAGAAACTCAAACCCCGCCGGTTGCTCCCGCGGCCAACGCCTGCTCGGGCTCCAAGAACCTCGTGATCGACGCGACCAGCCGCACCAGCGCCTGACGGTCCACCTCATCCTCACGGCCGAACGTGTGGATGATCCGCGCCACCGGGACGCCACGCTCGTTGCGCTCGTTGTGCGCAAGCTGCAGGTAACGCACGACCTCGCCGCCCTTGTTCCGCCGCTGCGTGACCCGCAGATACACCGTGCCTACAGACTAAGCACACCATCCCTCCCCCGTCAAGCGCACGACCCAAGTCGTGTGCCTACGCTGTTTCGGCCTCCGGGAAGCCAAAACCGCTCAGCCAAGCCATCCTGACCCCACAATCGGACTGAAAATGCCTACGGACCTCGGAACTCGGGCTGACCATTGACCCAGAGATCTGCATTCAGCGTCTCCCTGCTGCCGCTCTCGAGGAAGTCGAGCTTGAGGTCGCCTGACTCGGTGTTGATGATCAGGTATCCGGCCATCTCTCCAGTGGCGCCGGCGAAGATCCCGGTGCACTTGTCCGGCACTACGTGGAGTTTGCTCTCCATGTAGTGCACCCGTTTTGAAGATCTCTTCTCCACCTTCCATTCCGGGTGCCCCACCTCCGCCTGCTCCCGGGGGTCCGCCGGGGGGTCCGCCGGCCCCGGGGGGTCCGCCGGCCCCGGGGGGTCCGCCGGGAGGTCCACCGTGCCCGCCAAAGGCTGCTGCGAGATAGGCGCCCGGATCGTCGAACGGGTCCTTGCCACCGGCGAAGGGGTGCTGCTGGGGTCGGGGCGGGAGCGGGGTCACGATCTGCTGCCTCAAGAGCAGCGCGATCGTGCCATTTGGAGGCTCGAGGACGAACTCGCGCTCATCGGGTGTGGTGCTACCGAAGCGGTAGCCCTGATACAGCCCTTCGATGCTGCCGGTGAAGATCCCGCTCGAGCCCTCGCGGGCTGCGATCGTCCGGATCTCTCCGCTTACGTCGATCTCGTGCATCAACTTCCTCTCGTCGGTATGACCAGCGCCAGCAGGAACTCGAAAGGCTTCAGCGGGACTCTAGATGCTTCGGCAGGTTCTCGTAGCTCTCCTTGAGGCTGCTCTCGAGCATCCGGCCTACGATCGGCGCACCCATCCGCGCGCCGCCCTTCGGCTCCCACGTCAGCGTGATCTGCACCTCCGTCGAGGTTGGGGAGAGAGCCGTGAATTCGATCACACCGCTCGGGCGTACGCCCCCCGTGATCGTGTCGAAGGCCAGGCGCTTGTTCGGCTCGAACGCCGTGTACCTCAGGTCCGCGTCGAGAGCCTTGCCCATCGGTCCCTTCACGACCTGGCGGTACTCCGTGCCGACTCCGTGCTCTCCCGGGGAGACCTGCTCGATCTCGATGACGTTCGGGCGCCACTCCTTGTCGTTCTCCGCGTTGGACATGTACGCGAAGATCTCCTCCACCGGCCGCTGGATGACGGCCTTCTCCGTGAACTCCATCCTGTTCCTCCGATCCTCTCGTTTGCCTAGAGTCCGAACAGCTTCCGTGCGTTTTCGCCGAGGATGGCGTCCTTGTCGTCCTCGGCGATGTCCATGTCGCGCACCAGCCCGAGCCCCTTCTCCACTGGGACGGTTGCCGGTGGCGAGTCGGTGCCGAACAACATGCGCTGAACACCGACCATCGCAAGGTCGGCGGCCAGGGCCGAGGCACTCGAGGTGCCCGTGTCGACGTGCACCCTGGCCAGCTGCTCCGAGGGCGGACCCCCGGGGGGCGCCTCAGGCGTGCTTCCGGGCGGGCCCGGCACCCTTTCCGTAGCAGCGAGGTCGAGGCGCTCGGCGAGCAGCGACATCGCCCCTCCCGCCATCGGCGCGATGAACTCCACGGTGGGGTAACGGGCAAGCACGCCCCGGAACGCCAGCAGCGCGACGCACGACGTCACGTCGTTGAACCGCGCGACGTGGGTCACGAGCCGCAGGTCCCCCATGGCCTCGGTGCCGATCGGGGCCGCCGGTGGGTGCAGGAAGACGGGCACCCCCAGCTCGGCCGCCATCTCGAAGAACGGCCCGGCCCGCTCTGAGTCGAGGTAGTCGCCCCGCACGCTCGTGTTGACCATCAGGCCGACGAAGCCGCCGTCCCGCACCGTCTCCGCGGTCTGGGCGAGCAGATCGTCATCGCCCATCGGGTTGGTGTAGGCGTAGGCGCGCATGTGCTCGCCGTGTGCGTCCACCGTCTCCGCCAGCCAAACGTGGAAGGACTGCATGCGGTCCAGCGGCTGGGCGTAGTTGTCGTGGCCGGGCATCGGAACCATCGTCCCGAAGCCCACCGGGCTCCCGACGATGGTGAGGTCGATGCCGGCGGCCGCCTTCTGCTCGAGCATGCCGTCGATGTCCGTCAGGGAGGCGGGCATCGGGAACGCCTTCGCGAGGTCCGGATGCGTGACGTGGCCGTGCACGTCGACGACCATCGTCACTCCCCGGCGGGCTGCCCGTCCACCGGCCACGGGTAGTCGTCCATGCCGGCGAGGCGCTCCTGAAAGGCGACGATCGCGGCCACGTCGAGGTCCCCGAGACCCTGCTGCTTTGCGGCGGTGAGCATGGAGTAGGCAGCCTCGGACACGGGCATCGGCACACCGAGCTCCTGGCTCTCGCCCATCACCAGCATCATGTCCTTGCGCATCAGGGCCAGCTTGAACGCGGCTCGCTCGAAGGTTCGCTCCTGCATCATCGGGCAGCGGAAATTCATCACCGGCGAGCTATACCCGCTGCCCTTGATCATCTCGAGGATCCGTTCCCGGGGGAGCCCGGCGCGCTCGCCGAAGACGACAGCCTCCGCCAGCGCCGGCATCTGCACCCCCATCAGCATGTTCACCACCAGCTTCATCGTTGCCCCCATCCCATTCGGGCCGAGGTAGGCCAGCTGCTTTCCGAGCGACTCGAGCACCGGCTCGATCTCGCGGTAATCCTCCTCGGCCCCGCCGACCATCACGCGCAGCTCGCCGGTGCGCGCGTGCATCGGCGCTCCGTAGACGCACGCATCGAGCGCGCGGTAGCCCGCCTCGGCCGCCTTCTGCGCTAGCTCCCGGGCGAACGCGGGCGGCACCGTGCTCATGTCGACTACGTAGCCGCCCTGCTTGAGGCTGCCGAAGACGCCGTTCTCGCCGAAGAGCATCGCGCTCACGACGTCCTGGTCGGCCAGGCTCAGCATCACCACGTCGGCCTCCGCAGCGGCCTCGGCCGGCGAGTCCGCGATGTGGCCGCCGAGCTTCTCCACGTCCTCGCCCTTTGCGCGCGTGCGGTTGTAGGCCGTCACGTCGTAGCCCGACTCGGCCAGGCGGCTTGCCATGCCGAGCCCCATGTTGCCCAGCCCTATGTACGCCAGTCGCTTGTCGCTCACTCTTCCTCCGCTCTCATGAACTCGCCATTACACCGCCGTCGACGAAGATGATCTCTCCGCTCACGAAGCTCGCCGCAGGGGAGGCGAGGAACAGCGCCACGCTGGCCACCTCGATCGGCTTGGAGAAGCGACCGAGCGGAATGCGGCTGCGCATCATCTGCATGAACGGGGCGTCGGCGGCCGCCTGCTCCATCATCGGAGTGGGGACGAAGCCAGGTGCGATCCCGTTGACGTTGATCCCGTGCTGGCCCCACTCGGTGGCGAGCTGCTTGATGAGCAGGTTCACGCCCGCCTTCGAGGCCCCGTAGGGGGTAAAGCCGCGGCGACCACCGACCATACCGCGCGTCGAGGAGAAGTGGACGATGCGCCCGCCGTCCTCGCCCTGCATCATCAGCATGCCCGCGGCCTGGGAGAGCCAGAACGCACCGCTCAGGTTGGTCTCGATGACCTCTCGCCAGGTGTCCGGGTCGACCTCCTCCGCCGGTCCGTGCCTCTCGATCCCGGCTGCGTTCACCAGCACGTCGAGGCCGCCGAGCTGTTCCGCGGCGCTCCTCACGCCCTCCTGTGCCGCGTCGCGGTCGGCCACGTCGATCCTCGCGCCGATCGCGCCGGAGCCGATTTCGCGCGCTGCATCCTTGGCCTTGTCCTCGGACCGACCGGCTATGGCTACCGTGGCTCCCGCCGAGGCCATGAGCTCGGATGTCAGCCGGCCGATGCCACCGTAGCCACCGGTGATGAGCACCCGCTTCCCGTCGAGGCGGAAGAGGCCGTCGGGCGCTGCCGGTTGGGCTTCGGCCATGCCGGCGCGCTACCGGCCGTCCGGCTGAAACGGCGCGGTCCGTGGGTGGCGGAACATCGGGAGGAAGGGCCAGCCGAGCAAGGTAGAGGCGACGCTAACACCTTCGTCGTGGCCCACGCAAACGACCGGGGTTGCGCAGCGGGCTGGCCCCGCAGGCACGCCTTTCCGGGGGATCGGGTCGGTCATTGACAGGAACGACGTCCGCGCTGTCGTCCCGGCCCAGGACGGTGGCGGATGCGATGGGAATCTGGGTGCCGGCGTCGGGGCCCTCGACGACGGCTACTTGGATGGATCTCCGGCACAGGCGCAGTCAAACAGATCCGGCACCCGTCTCGCAAGGCCGCAGATACGTTTGACAGCGCCCGCGTGACACAGGTAGCGGACCCGGGGCTCTCGGCGAGGTAGACGACGCCCATGCCCCCCGCCCGAGCTCCCGGGTGAGTCGGTATCCGCCTATCTCCGTGCCGATCGTGGGCCCTTCTGCCACCAGGTGTTTCTACGACCTGACTTCTCTGCCTGCATCGAACCTCCCAGATCCGGTTGCGGCGGGCGCTTGTCGCGGTGGTAGAGTCGCCGCGAGGCCTTGACCGATGGACATCTCTGGGTTCTTCCCATACCCCACTGTGGAGGCCCCGTGGACGCTGGCGGACCTCCAGTTCTTCCCCGACGGTACGGAGGAGGAATGGAGCACGCTGCTCTCCTACACGGAGATGCAACTGTTCGACGCCGGTGACACCGTCATGTCGGCCGGCGACCACGGTCGTGCTCTGTACCTCCTCACGGACGGAACGCTTGAGCTCGTCTCGCGGTCGCGGCGGAGCCACCCCCAACTCCTGACGGCCACCACCGTCTTCGGCGAGATGTCGTTCCTGGACGGCCGTCCGCGGTCGGCCTCCCTGCGCGCGCGAACAGATGGCGAGATGCTGCGCCTCGGGCGGGAGGCATACGACGCCCTGTGCGCGCGCGAGCCGAGGCTCGGCCAGGCCGTGCTGCTCGAGTTCGGCCGCATCGTGTCCCTGCGCCTGCGGCGGGTGGAAGAGCTGCACGCAGACGCGATGACATAGCTATGGACGCGTCGGCGTTCCCCAACTACACCCAGATTCCCTCTCGCCTGTCGCTTCGCCAATGGCGTGCAGTTCGCATGCTGAGCCTCGGCGTGGCCTTCGGGGTTGCGGGGCTCCTGATCGTGGTGCCGGACACGGGGCTGCTCCTCTTCTGGAAGGTCATCATCCCCCTGCTGCCGCTCCTCTTCTTGGTGGCGCCTGGGCTGTGGCGGAACATCTGCCCGCTGGCTGCCTCGAATCAGATCCCGAGGGCGTTCGGCTTCACCCGCGGACTCACGGCTCCGGACTGGTTCAGGGAGTACGGCTATGTCATCGCGATCACGCTGCTCGTGGTCTTCATCTCACTCCGACAGGTGCTCTTCGAGGACAGCGGGCTGGCGACGGCATTGCTGCTGTTGGGCGCGATGGCGGCTGCCTTCGTCGGCGGTCTGGCGCTGAAGGGGAAGAACGGATGGTGCACCAGCATGTGCCCGCTGCTCCCGGTGCAGCGTCTCTACAACCAGACTCCGTTCGCGCTCGTCCCCAACACCCACTGCCAGCCCTGCGTGGGGTGCAACAAGAACTGCTACGACTTCAACCCGCGCGTGGCCTATCTGGCCGACCTGCGCGATGACGACCCGTACTACGTCGGCTACCGCAAGTTCTTCGCCGGGGCCTTCCCTGGCCTGGTCCTGGCCTTCTTCACGGTCCCTGGTCCCGACGAAATCCCGGTCTGGGAGATGTGGGCCCGTTACGGCCTGTACATCCTGGCCGGCGTCGGTTCCTTCTACCTGCTCGACTCCTTCGTCAAGTCGACCTCGCACAAGATCACTACCCTCTACGCGGCGGTGGCGTTCGCCGTCTTCTACGGCTTCGCGGGGCCGCAGCTGATCGACACGCTCTCCGGCGAGCCGGCGCCGGACTGGCTCGCGTGGACGATGCGGGTGCTCGTAGCTGCACTCGCCCTCTCCTGGGTGGCGCGCACCTACCACAAGGAGGCGGCCTTCGACGCGGAGGTGGCCGCGCCCCCGGCGGTCCAGCCCCGTAATGCGTCGATGGCGCAGTCGCTGGCCACCCTGAAGGCAATCCAGGCGGACTCGCACGAGGTCACGTTCCTTCCAGGGGACAAGCACGTGGTGGCAAAGCCCGGCACCACCCTGCTCGAGGTCGCCGAGGCCAATGGCCTGCCGATCGAGGCCGGTTGTCGGATGGGGGTCTGCGGAGCGGATCCGGTGGCGATCAAGGACGGGGCCGGCAACCTGGCGCCCATCAGCGACGACGAGCGAACCACCCTCGAGCGACTCGGCTACGCGGAGAACACGCGGATGGCGTGCTGTGCGCGCGTGAAGGGGAAGGTCGCGGTGTCGCTCGAGCCCGAGCGTCCGGCGCGTCCCACCTCAAGCCAGATCCTGGGGTACGACTACGACCGCGACATCGAGCGCGTCGTGGTGCTCGGAAACGGCATCGCGGGGGTCACGGCGGCCGACCACGTGCGTCGCCGGCATCCCCTGTGCTCCATCGATCTGGTGGCCGACGAGGCCCACCACCTCTACAACCGGATGGGCATCTCGCGGCTGATCTACGGTCGCTCCGCCATGCAGGGGCTCCAGTTGCTGCCCGACTCCTGGTACGAGGACAACGTCATCACGACGTGGCTGAACACCCGCGCGCGCGCCATCGACCGCGAGGCGCGGCAGGTCGAGCTCGCGACCGGTGACAGCCTTCCCTATGACCGGCTGATAGTCGCGACCGGGAGCAGCAGCCGCGTTCCCCCGATCGAGGGCTACGGCGGGGAGGGGAGCTTCGTGCTCCGCACAGCCGACGACGCGCTCGGGGTGCGGGCCTTCTCCCAGCTCCACAACTGTGTGAGGGCCACCGTGGCAGGGGGAGGGCTACTTGGCCTGGAGGCCGCCTACGCCCTTCACAAGCTCGGGCTCCACGTGACGGTGGTCGAGGCCGGCCCTCGTCTGATGGTGCAGCAATTGGATGAGCGGGCCGCGGAGATCCTTCGCGCGTACGTCGAGGGTCTGGGCCTCAAGGTCGTGGTCGGCGACATCGTGAGCGAGATCGTCACGAACGGGCGGGTCCGGAGCGTGCGCCTCGGAGACGACACGTCGCTGCCCTCCGACATCTTCCTCGCCTGTGCGGGGGTTGCCCCCAACGTGGACCTGGCGCGACACGCGGGCCTCGACGTCCAGCGGGGGATCGTGGTGGATGACCACCTGCGCACGAGCGACGAGCACATCTTCGCAGCGGGCGACACGGCCGAGCACCGCGGCCGCACCTATGGCCTCTGGCCGAGCGCCGTGGAGCAGGCGGAGATCGCCGCGGACAATACGGTCGGCGGGGAGCGGGAGTACGCAGGCACGAACCCGGTCACGGTCCTGAAGGTGGTGGGGGTCGAGTTGACGTCGATCGGGCGCTTCGAAGCCGAGCCGGGTGACGAGGTCATCGCCCTCGAGGAGGATGAGGGGCGGCGCTACCGCAAGCTCGTGGTCGCGGACGGCAAGGTGGTAGGCGCGATCCTTCTCGGGTTCTCTCAGGACGTCTCGCCGATGAGGACCGCGGTCAGCCGCGGGTTCGACGTCACGTCACGTCTCGACGAGCTTCGGGCCGGGCGATGGGAGGTGCTCGGCGAGCTGACCGGCGACGAGCCCCTTCTTCCGGCGGCCGCCGCCAGGCCAGGCTCAGGCTGAGAGGCTGGCGAGCGGCGCGGGTTACCGATACGGTTGCCGAGTGGACATGAGCGGGCCCCCGGAAGAGGCGACGGATCGACCCGAGAAGCTGCGGCTCAAGGTCGTGGGGGAAACGCTGCAGGCACGGTCATAGAGGTGGAGGACGAGCTCGTGATCGGGAGGCAGGCCTCCGACGCGGGGTCTCTCGGGAACGACATCGAGATGTCGAGGCAGCACACCCGAATTTGGTGCGGGCCCGAGGGCCGGTACCTCATCGAGGACCTCGGATCGACGAACGGCACCGCCGTCAACGGGAGGGACGTGCAAGGCGCCACCGCGCTCGAGCCGGGAGACCGGATCGACGTCGGGGCCAGCGCGCTCGTCGTCCAGGTCTCCTCGGTGCCGCCAACGCCACGCTCCACTCCCATCACCACATCGGCGCCGATGGAATCGGCCTCGTCAACGCCCGCCGAGCCGGTCGCCGTGGAGCGCCGGCCGGATGCCACGCCCGAGCCCGCAGGCTCGGACCCAGGCGTGCTCCCATCCCGTATTCCGCGCCTCGGGCTCAGGATCGACGTCGACCTCGAGGCGGGGGAGGTCACGGTCGTCCTCGATGACGATGCGTGCGAGATCAAGCTCCTCCACGACGACGATGGAGGCTGGCGCCCGGCCTGAGGCGCCGCGGATACCACGAGCGGCGCCCGGGTGGGCACGCTCTCGACGGCTCAGCCGGCTGCCGCCTTCAGCTGCCGTGCGAAGTGGCCTGCCGACTGGGGCCGTGCCGCCACATCCTTTTGGAGCGCCTCCAGGATCACGGATCACCTCGCTGACCTGCGACGGAAGGTCGGCCCGGCGATCCGAGGGCTTGGCGGGCGGATCCTGCAGGTGGGCCCACAGCACGCGCATGCCCTGGCGGTCGAGATGGATCGCTTCATGCGGCTCGTGCCGCAGCTCGAGCAGCTGGTCCGCCAGTGGCACACGTTCGAGCGCCGCGACGCACCGGGTGCGCTGCTCAAGCCGATCGAGATGGACGCCATCCGGCCAATCGTGGGCGAGCTCCTGAGCAACGTACGGGACACGGGCACGCCGCCGCTCGACGACGCGACCTTGAAGGCGAAGGTCGGCGAGCTGCTGGCGCTGCTCGAGGCGGGGACCGTGTTCTTCCTCCACGACGCCGTCACAGCCTGCCTGTCAGACCACGCGCTCGACCCGGACACGAAGGTCAACCCCTACGCGGTCAGCCTCGAGCCGGACCGCTGGGAGGCCGACGGCCTGTTCGATGGCAGCGGCCTCTCGATCGCCGAGGCGAGCGCCACCGCCCGCGGGGATGGACGAGCGACTCGAGGAGCTGCGGTCGGCCACCCAGCCGGTCCAGGCCCGGTAGGCAAATCGCGCCGCGGCGTTGACAGCGAGCGCGGTTCCCAGATAGGTTCGACACTCTTCCCGAGTCGAGCGAGGAGTACGGCATGCCAGAGCAGACCGAGCACCCCAAGGCAGAGCGCGAGGCCGGATTCTTCTCGGTCGACGAGGCGAACGCCGACACGCGGCGCGGCGGCGACGTGCGCACGCTGCTCAGCCCCAAGACCGTGGGTTCCACGTCCGGTTTCATGGGCGTCGCCACGATCGGGCCGGGCGACAGGATCTCCGAGCACTATCACCCCTACTCGGAGGAGTTCATCTTCTGCGTGAGGGGCAAGATCACGGCCGAGCTCGACGGCGAGCCGCGCGAGCTCTCGCAGGGCCAGGCGATGATGGTTCCCCTCAACATGCGGCACCGCCTGAAGAACGAGGGTGAGGAAGAGGCATTCATCGTCTTCCACCTCGGCCCGCTTGCGCCGGAGGCGCACCTCGGCCACGTCGACACGGAGTAGCCGGAGTAGCATGGGCTTGAGGCGGACAGTCGTGACGGGGGTCGGGGTCGTCGCTCCTGGAGGTCCTAGCCGCGAGTCGTTCTGGGAGCGGATCACGTCCGGGCGGCCGGCCACACGGAGGATCACGCACTTCAATCCCTCCGGGTTCCGCTCGCAGATCGCCGCAGAGGTCGACTTCGACCCCTACGAGGCCGGCTTGTCAGAGCACGACGTCCAGCGCATGGACCGCTACATCCAGTTCGCGGCTGCCGCCGGGTCGGAGGCGATCGCCGACTCGGCCCTCGACCTCGAGGAGGTCGACCGCGAGCGCATGGGGGTCAGCCTGGGCTCGGCGGTCGGCGGGACGATCGCGCTCGAGGACGGCTACGTGGCAGTGAGCAACCGAGGCCAGGAGTGGCTGGTCGACCCCGAGTACGCGCCGCCGTTCATGTACCAGGGCCTCATCCCGAGCAGCCTGGCCAGTGAGATCGCACTCAGGTTCGGCGCTCAAGGGCCGTCGGTCGTGATCTCGACGGGATGCACGTCCGGGCTCGACGCCATTGGCTACGGCCATCAGATGATCCAGGACGGTGAAGCGGACATCGTGATCTCGGGTGCGTCGGAGTCACCGATCTCCCCCATCTCGATGGCGTGCTTCGACCCGATCAAGGCGACCTCTGCCCGCAACGACGATGCCGAGCACGCATCCCGCCCCTTCGACCGGGATCGCGACGGGTTCGTCATGGGAGAGGGCGGCGCGGTCCTCATGCTCGAGGAGTACGAGTACGCAAGGTCGCGCGGCGCCCACGTCTACTGTGAGGTCACCGGATTCGCAAGCCGCGGCAACGCCTACCACATGACCGGGCTTCGCAAGGAGGCCTACGCCATGACCGAGGCCATCAGGGACGCGATGGCGCAGGGTGGCACCCAGCCGGAGGACATCCACTACATCAACGCCCACGGATCGGGGACGAAGCAGAACGACCGGCACGAGACGTTCTCGTACAAGCAGGCGCTCGGCGATCAGGCATACAACATCCCGATCAGCTCGATCAAGTCGATGATCGGCCACTCGCTCGGGGCGATCGGCGCGATCGAGATGGCCGCATGTGCGCTCGTGATCGACCGTGGTGTCGTCCCGCCGACGGCGAACTGGGAGAACCCCGACCCCGAGTGCGACCTGGACTACACGCCCAACGAGGCCCGCACGACGACCGTGCAGACGGCGCTGTCCACCGGCAGCGGCTTCGGCGGCTTCCAGTCGGCGATCATTTTCTCGCTCCCCGAGGAGATACGGGAGGTTTCGGCGTGAGCCCCGATCCGCGCCCGCAGCGGCCGGAGCCCGCCTTTGCCGAGCGGCCGCTGGTCACGCTGCCCAACTACGAGCGCCGCGCCGTCTTCACCGGTCTGGGAGTGGTGGCGCCGAACGGACAGGACCTGGGGTCGTGGTGGGAGGCGACGAAGGCGGGGAAGAGCGGAATCGATCGCATCTCGCACTTCGACCCGGCGAAGTACGACACCCAGCTGGCGGGCGAGGTGCAGGGCTTCAGCGCCGACGACCACATCGAGCGACGGATGCAGGTCCAGACCGACCACTGGACTCACATGGCGCTGGCGGCTACCGACATGGCGCTCGCGGATGCGGAGATCGAGCCCTTTGAGCAGGATCCCTACTCGATCAGCGTCATCACGGCGTCGAGCTCGGGCGGCAACGCGTTCGGTCAGAAGGAGATCCAGGCGCTGTGGGCGAAGGGCCCGGGCTTCGTGGGCGCCTACCAGTCGATCGCCTGGTTCTACGCCGCCACGACGGGCCAGATCTCGATCCGGCACAACCTGATGGGCCCGTGTGGCGTGGTGGTCGCCGAGGGCGCCGGCGGGCTCGAGGCCCTACAGCACTCTCGCCGCACGATTCGTCGGGGAATCGACACGATCATCAGCGGCGGCCTCGAGGCTCCGATCGGCCCCTATGCCCTTTCCTGCCAGATGGGAAACGGCTGTCTCAGCAAGGAGAGCGATCCTGCCGCGGCCTACCGTCCATTCGATCGCCGTGCCAACGGCTACGTGCCCGGAGAGGGGGGCGCCATCCTGATGCTGGAGGCCGCCGAGAGCGCCAAGGAGCGCGGCGCCCCTCAGGTCTACGGGGAGATCGCGGGCTACGGGGCCACTAACGACGCATCCCACCATTCGAGGCCGGCTCCGGACGGGAGCCAGCTCGCCCGTGCGATCCGGATCGCATTGGACGACGCCGGCATCGAGCCAGACGACGTGGACGTGGTCTTCGCGGACGCCGCCGGCGTGCCCGAGGCCGACGCCGCCGAGGCCGCTGCCATCAAGCAGGCGCTCGGAGACCGGGCCGCGAATGTCCCCGTAACCGCCCCCAAGAGCATGGTCGGCCGACTCTACGCGGGCGGTGCACCGCTCGACGTGGCCGCCGCCCTGCTGTCGCTGCGGGACGGCGTGATCCCTCCCACGATCAACCTCGACGAGCCGGCCGACGGCTGCGACCTGAACTTCGTCACCGGCTCGGCACTCGAAGGCGAGCTCGGCACCGCGCTTGTCCTGGCGCGCGGCTTCGGGGGCTTCAACGGCGCCCTCATCGTTCGCCGCGCAGACTGACCGATCGGCGTCGTGGCGCTCGACCCCACCACCGCGATCACGCCTGCGGTCTGATGCGTACCGTCGCGTCGCTCGAGGGAGTCGTCGTCCCCGCAACGGCGCTCTCCAGCGTGCCGCTCTTCGAGGGGCTCGGCCCGGACGAGCTCATGACCGCAGCCACGTCGATGCGCTTCCGCGAGTTCCCCGCTGGTGCCACGATCTGCCGGGAGGGGGAGCCCGGCAGCAGCATGCTCGTCCTGGTGGAGGGCCTCGCGCATGCCCTCGTTGCCCTGCCGGAAGAGCCCGAGCTGCGCTCGCGCTCGGTATTCGTCGAGGGGAGGCTCGTAGCGAAGCTGCGTCACGGCGACGTGATCGGCGTGATGTCGCTGATCAGCGGCGAGCCACACCCCGCGACCGTCAAGGCTGCGGTTCCGATGGCGGCGCTGGAGCTCGACGAGCAAGCCTTCCGCGCGCTCATCGCCAAGTCGCCGGGCGTCCTCGTCAATCTCGCGCGTGTCCTGGGCGGCCAGCTCGCTACGGCCACGAGACGGCAAGCCGAGCGGGGACGCAGGGGAGAGGCGGTCGCACTCGTTGCGGGCCCGTCCCTCACCGGCGCGATCCCCGACATCGTGGCGGCGACCGAGGCCGCGACCCCACGTTCCGTGCGTGCATTCGACACGCGCGAGTCCGTCGAGGCTGCACTGGACGGGCTCGACGACGCGCTGCGCGAGCACGCGACCGTCCTGCTGATCGCCGAGCTGGGGCAGGAGGGGCTAAGCCTGCTCGCCGAGCACGTCGATCGCGCTGTGGCGCTGCTCGCGGCGAGGGAGGGAGAGCTGCCGCCGGCCTTCGCCGAATCCGCGCCGCTGGTGGAGCTGGCGCTGGTAGGAAACGGTGACCGGGGAAGGACGACCGCTTTCCCGGGCGCTGACGGGGCGAGGGTTGTGCGGCGCATGACCTCCGACGCGGACGCTCCGGCCGGAGTGCCGGCGGCAGATGTCGCATGGCTCGGACGGCACCTCGCGCGGACCAAGCTCGGCCTGGCGCTCGGCGCCGGAGGCGCGAAGGGGTACGCGCACGTGGGCGCGCTGCAGGTACTCGAGGAGGCCGGCTACGTCGTCGACTGCGTGGGCGGCGCCAGCATCGGCGCGATCGTGGCGGCGTACGTGGCGTTGGGCATGGAAGCCGCCGAGATCGAACGGACCCTGAACGATGCGTTCACTCCAGAGGCAGTCGAGAAGATCTTCAGCCTGTCGCTGACAGGCAAGTCGACGGGTGTCGAGCTGATCACCCGCGTGTTTCGCGAGACGACCGCGGAGCGCAGCTTCGAGGAGACGCTGATCCCCCTGGTCTGCATGGCCGTGGACCTGACGGCTCGAAGCTCGGCCCCGATTCGCGACGGGCCGATCTGGGAGGGCCTGCGAGCCTCGACCGCGCTGGCGGGCATGTTTCCCCCCTACGAGCACGACGGTCACCGGCTGGTCGATGGCGTGGCGCTCATCCCGGTGCCGACGGGCTCGGTGGCGGAAGACGGCGCGGACATCACGCTCTCCGTCAACCTCATGAGCCGGGAAACGCTTCGGGCCTGGCCGGGTGAGGAACCTCCCCCGCCGGAAGCGGCCAAGCCCGGCTCGCGCATGTTGGAGACATTGCTCGAGGTGATGGACCTGTCGCAGCTCGACACCAGCATCAGGCACGCGGAGCTCGCCGACGTGGTCGTGACCCCGCGATTCGGGCCGGGTAGCTGGCGTGACTTCCACCTGTCGGAGCAGTTCCTCGAGGCGGGGAGGGAGGCGATGAAGGATAAGCTAGCCCGGCTTCGGTCGCTTGCGCGGCCCCAGACCGTTGTCCAAAGCTGAGGAAGGGAAACGATGGCAGATACATTCACGGTGCAGGACGCCAAGCGCATCCTGGTCGACCGGGTGGGCCTTAAGGAGGAGGAGGTCCCCGAGGATCCCGATGCCACCTTCGAGTCCATGGGGCTCGACTCGCTCGCGTTCGTCGAGATCCAGCTCGCCATGCAGCAGGAGTACGGCTTCACGATTCCCGACGAGGACGCCGACGCGCTGTTGACGATGGGAAACGCCGTGGAGTACGTGAACGGTCGCCTCGGGGAAGGAGAGTGACGCTCGTGGCAGCGCATACCGACAACTCCGTGGTGGTCAATGCTCCGCGCGATTTCGTGTGGGAGCGCATGATGGACATCGAGAGCTGGCCCGACCTGTTCAGCGAGTACGCCGCGGCGGAGGTCGTGAAGGAGGAGGGCGACACGGTCGAGTTCCGTCTCACCACCCATCCCGACCCCGAGTACGACGGGAAGGTGTGGTCCTGGGTCTCCGAGCGCACGGCCGACCCGGCGAACTACAAGTCCAGGTCCCGCCGGATCGAGACCGGGCCCTTCGAATACATGAACATCGACTGGGAGTTCGAGGAGGTCGAGGGTGGCACCAGCATGCGCTGGGTGCAGGACTTTTCGATGAAGCCCGATGCACCTGCCGACAACGACACGGCCGAGGAGTACATGAACCGAAACACCAAGGAGCAGATGGGCGTGATCAAGCAGCGCCTCGAGGCGGCCGCTGAAGAGGCCGGCACCCCGTGAAGGGGCGGGTCGTCTTCCTGATCAAGCTCAAGCCGGGCACAGAGGAGCAGTTCCTGGAGGCCTACCAGGGCATTCGTCACCTCGTGGCCGAGGGTGTGCCCGGGCACCTCGTCGATCAGGTCTGCCAGTCGCCGGAGGACCCCGAGAGCTGGCTGATCACGAGCGAGTGGGAGACCCTCGACCATTTCCTTGAATGGGAGCGCAAAGAGGAGCACCGCGAGCTGGTGAAGCCGATGCGCGACTGCTTCGCGGAGGCTCGCTCGCTCAAGTTTGACGTTCAGCAGGAGACCGGCCACTAGAAAAGGAGCAGCAATAGGCGAGCAGCGGATCGGCTTCATCGGCCTTGGAAACATGGGAGCCGGGATGGCCTGCCGGCTGGCAGAGTCGGGATTTCGGGATACGACCTGGCGGTTTACAACCGCACGCGCGAGAAGGCTGAGCCGGTCGCCGAGCTCGGGGCCCGCGTGGCCGACTCGCCGGCGGACGCCGCGGCGGGCGCTCAGGTCCTCATGCTGAGCCTCGCGAACCAGGATGCCGTCCGTGCGGTGTTGTTCGGCGACGACGGCGCCGCCGCGGCTCTGCCCGAGGGCGCCTACATCGTGGACATGAGCACCATCCCTCCCGGCTTCGCGCGGGAGCTGGCAGAGATAGCGCCGCAGTCAGGCCATAGGGCGCTGGACGCGTGCGTCTACGGGGCACCGATGCACGCCCGCAGCGGCGAGCTGAGGGTCATGGTGGGCGCGGATGAGCCGGACTTCCACGCGTTGGAGGGGATCCTCGGGAAGATCGGCAAGGAGGTGACTTACCTCGGCCCCAACGGCATGGGTGCGACCATGAAGCTCGTTCTCAACATGCTCATGGGCGTGCAGATGCCGGCTCTGGCCGAGGCGATCGTCTTCGGGGAGCGTGCCGGGCTGCGCCGGGAGGACATCCTGAACATGATCCAGGGCAGCGGCTACAGCTCCCCGGTGATGAACTTCCGCTGCAACTTCATCGGCCAGCGAGAAGGCGGCCTTCAGGCTCTCGCTGATGTGAAAGGACATGATGCTCGTACTGGCCGAGAGCCAGGGGCTCAGCGTGCCCATGCCTGGCGCGGAGAGCGCCTACGCGACCCTCACGGCCGCCCAGCAGCAAGGCCTCGGAGACCTCGACGTGGCGACGGTCGTCGCGTTATGGAGCGGATGGCGGGGATGGACGCCTACCCGTGGCCGGCCCCGTCCGGCGACGGCGCCCCCAAGTCCGGTCTCTAGACCACGAAGTCGGGGTGCTTCTCGGCGAACTCCTGCAGGGCCGCGGGCGAATCCGCCGTGGCGGTTTCGAGGCCGGAGTCGATCTGCCTGGTCAGCCCGGAGAGGATGCGCCCCGGACCGAGCTCCAGGACCGTCGTGCAACCGGCCCCGCTCAAGGTCCTCACGCAATCGAGCCAGAGGACCGGGCTGGCGATCTGGGCAATCAGCGCCCGGCGGATGTCCTCGCCCTCGCTCACGAGCTCTCCCGAGAAGTTCGCCGCGAGCGGCACCTCGGCGTCGCTCCACTCCAGTGTGGCCGTAACCTCGTCGAGGCGCGCCTGGACGGGCTCCATCAGCTCGCTGTGAAAGGCAGCCCCCACGGGCAGGGGAACCGCCTTTGCGGCTCCGGCCTCCTTGGCCAGCTCGACCAGCCGCGCCACACCCGCCTCCTCCCCGGAGACGACGACCTGGCTCGACGAGTTCAGGTTCGCCGGGGCCACGATCCCGGCCTCCGAGGCCTGCTCGCAGAGCTCTTCGACTCGCTCCGCGTCGAGCCCGATGATCGCGGCCATCGCACCCGGGCTCTCGGACTGGATGCCATGCATCAGACGGCCGCGTTCCGATACCAGCCGCATCCCGGCGTCGGTTTCGAGCGCCCCGCAAGCGACGGCCGCCGTGTACTCTCCAAGGCT
The DNA here is from genome assembly GCA_050999155.1 of Solirubrobacterales bacterium. Lineage (GTDB taxonomy): Bacteria > Actinomycetota > Thermoleophilia > Solirubrobacterales > 70-9 > JBPCPM01. Next base: position 3,845 of record JBPCPM010000013.1, on the reverse strand, counting down.
GTGCCCGGCCACGAAGTCGGGTCGCAGGCCGGCGGATCGAGCGGCCTCGGTGATCGCCAGGGAGAGGGCGAACAAAGCCGGTTGGGCGGCGTGGGTCTCCGTGAGCTTCTCCATCGGCCCCTCGAGACACAGCTCGCGGATCGGAAGGCCCGAAGCCTCGGATGCCGCCGACATGTAGCGGTCAAACAGCTCCGGCTCGCTCTCGAGAAGCTCGGTTCCCATACCGACCTTCTGGGAGCCCTGCCCCGGGTAGAAGAATGCGAGCTTGTTCAAGCAGTGCGCAATATGACTTGTCGTCGGGGGCCCTGTCAAGGCGCCGGACCGATGGATGTGCGGCGGCCGCCGGGGAATCGCGCGCACGCCCTCGATCGGGTATGGTCGCGCCCCACTGGCGAGAGGAGGTACGTGATGGTCAAACGCGGTGTAATCGTCGCAAAGATCAAGCCCGGCTCTGAGGACGAGGTTGCAAAGATCTTCGCCGAGTCCGATGAAAGCGAGCTTCCCAAGCTCGCGGGAGTAAGGCACCGTAGTCTGTTCATTCTCGACGATCTCTACGTCCACCTCGTCGAGCTCGACGACGAGTTCGCGGAGGCCGTGGACAACGTGCGCGATCATCCGCTCTTCCAGGAGATCAGCCGCAGGCTCGATGACTACATCACGCCGTACAACCCGGAGACGTGGAAGTCCCCAAAAGACGCGCAGGCGCGCGCGTTCTACAGCTGGGACGCCCCCGCGTAGGGCGAATCGGGCGAATCCCCTTCCCACACGCTGACCACCTGGGCCAGCGCCAGCCCCTTGGTGTGTGCGAGCGAGACGTCGATCTCCTTCAGCCCGTGTCGCTTCGCGAAGGACGCCACCGCGCCGCCCAGGCGGACCGAGGGACGCCCGCTGTCCGCCTCGTTCACAATCTCCACGTCTGTCCAGTGCATTCGCTCGCGGAGGCCAGTCCCGAAGGCCTTCAGCACCGCCTCCTTGGCCGCGAATCGGGCCGCCATGTGCTCGTAGCAGCGCGCCCGCCCCCGACAGTACTCGAGTTCACGTGGGGTGAACAGCGACTCCGCAGCGCGGGCGTGCTTCTCGATCAGTCGCTCGACGCGCTCGACTTCTACCAGATCGACGCCGGTCCGAAAGCGCACTCCGGCCAGGACGCCGCCGTTTGCAGGGCTCGGGCCAGCTCGCAAGGGGGGCGATTCTCACGCAGGCCGCCGGCCAAGTCAACCCGGTGGCGCGCGAGCACCGGAACGCTGGTCTTCGCTAGGGTGCGACGATGGAGATGAGCGAGCAGGCGGCCGGTGCAGATGGGGGTCAGGCGGAGAAGCTGCGCCTCAAGGTGGCCTCCGGCAACGCCGCGGGCACGTCCATCGAGGTCGAGGACGAGTTGGTCCTCGGCCGCCAGGCAGAGGGTGCGGGCAGCCTTGGCAACGACATAGAGATTTCGCGGCAGCATGCTCGGATCGCAGGCGATGCCGATGGTCGCTACCTCATCGAGGACCTGGGCTCGACCAACGGCACCTACGTCAACGGCAGGGCCCTCGACAGCCCCATCACGCTCGAGGCGGGGGACAGGATCGAGTTGGGGGCAAGCGCCCTGATCGTGCAGGTCAGCGCGCCGCCCCCCACGCCGCGGTCGACGCCCGTCACCACGACCTCGGACCTGGCGGAGGCGGGAGCGGTGGGCGAGGTCGAGCCCGTCTCGCCCGGGGCGCCACTCGCTCCCGGGACGCAGGTCGAGGGCACGCAGGGCGGGGCGGACGTTGCCGTCGAGCCTGCCGGGCTGCCGCGCCTGTCCCTCAAGATCGACGTCGACCTCGAGGCTGGCGAGATCACCGTGGCCCTGGACGAGGAGGGTTCCTCCGAGGTCAGGTTCGTCCAAGAGGACGGCCGCTGGCGCGTGGGGTAGTCAGCCGCAGGCCTTGCGGAGCTGCCCGGCGAACTCTGCGGACTGCGGCCGATCGGCCGGGTCCTTCTCGAGCGCCTTCAGGATGGCGGTGGTGGCCTCGGCCGGCACGTCGGGCCGCTTGCCGAGGGGTTCAGGGGCGGATCCTGCAGGTGGGCCCACAGCACCCGCATTCCTTGCCTCTCGGCGAACGGCGGTGCGCCGCACAGGCACTCGTACATCACGCACCCGAGGCCGTAGACGTCGGCCGCCGAGGTTATCTCCTCGCTGCGGATCTGCTCGGGGGCCATGTAGTCGAGCGACCCCAGGGCCTGGCCGGGCTTGGTCAACAGGCTGCCCTGGGTGTCCTTGGCAAGGCCGAAGTCGGTGATGTAGACCGTGCTCGCCTCGTCGACGAGGATGTTCGCCGGCTTGATGTCGCGGTGAAAGAGCCCCTCGGCGTGCAGAGCGTCGAGTCCCGAGGCCACCTGCTCGCACACCCCGACCGCGGCCACCTCGAGCTGTCCCTGCTTCTCGATCCGCTCGGCCAGGTTGCCGCCGGAGATGACACGCTGCGCGAGGTAGGGGAAGCCCTCGTGCTCGCCCGTGTCGAGCACCGGCACCACGTGCGGGTGCAACCCGCCTGATCTCACCCGGCGACCCCTACCTGCAGAAGCCGAACCGGCGGCTTCTCGCGCCCGACCCAGAGCTGCGCAAGCGGCTGTCCGGCCCGTCGCGAGCCCCGGCGCCGTGCTCAAGGACGGCAGGCTCGCGGGCCTCTGGCGAGTGAAGGCAAAGGGCACTAACGCAGAGATCACAGTCGAGAAGCTCGCGCGGATCGCAAGCACGGACCTCGAGCAGGAAGCTCGGCGCGTGGCCGAGCTGCGCCTCCGGGACCGTGCTGGCCATCAACTGACCGGCGCCCTGAATGGAGGCGAGCAGCACTTTGGTCAGATGCCCGAGTTCGCGTTCGGGCCGGGGTCAGGCGGGTTCGGCCGCCGCACGCGGCTGCCTTGGAAACGGTCGAGACACCCGCCGCAGATCCAGGCGTCGTTCGGTTCCGACGCGCCGCTGCTGAACCTATACCAGGCCTTCACCCTCGCGCAGAAGCCCAAGCAGGAGATGGTGCGAGGCGATCTGGGCGTCGTCGAGCGCGTCGGCCTCCTGCGTTCCGAGGTCGAGCACCTTCTTGGCTCGGGGTGTGACGGCAGCTGATCGGGACTGGCCTACTCGCCCTCGCCGAAGACTTGCACCACCTGCGCCCTCGTGCGCTCCAGGGTGATGTCGAGTGACTGAAGCATGCGCGCGCCCAGCCCCTCTGCTTCACGCAGGACACCGAGCAGGATGTGCTCGGTGTCGACCCAGTCGTGCTTGAGAAGGCAGGCCTCCTCCCGCGCGAGGACGACGACCTGCCGGGCCCCAAGTGTGAAGCGCTCAACCAAGTGTGAAGCGCTCAAACATCTGGACGGCGGCGATCAGCCAGACGCGCCGCCCGGGCTACCTACCGACGACGGATGCGTTCGCAGTTGCGCGAGACGAGGTCCCTGCGGTCGACCACGCCCTCAGCCGGCGGCGGAGCGGAGCTCGCGAGCGAACTCCCCTGCGGACTGCTGGCGCTCGCCGGCGTCCTTGCCCAGAGCGCGCACGATTGCCACTCCCACTCCGGCGGGCAGGTCCGCGCGGCGCTCCACCGGGTCGGTCGGCGGATCCTGCAGGTGGGCCCAAAGCACGCGCATGCCCTGGCGGTCGGAGAAGGGGGGCGCGCCGCAGAGGCATTCGTACATCACGCACGCCAGTCCGTAGACGTCCGCCGCGGCTGAGATCTCCTCGCTGCGGATCTGTTCGGGCGACATGTAGTCGAGCGAGCCGAGCGCCTGGCCGGGCTTGGTGAGCAGGCTGCCCTGGGTGTCCTTCGCCAGGCCGAAGTCGGTGATGTACGCGGTGCCCTGCTCGTCCACGAGGATGTTCG
>JBPCPM010000050.1:0-4567 GCA_050999155.1 Solirubrobacterales bacterium | reverse complement strand
GCCAGGGCCGAGGGCGACAGCGTGGACGGGGCCGGTGACCCGGCCGCCTGGGCGGCGAGTCGCTCGGCGGGCGGCAGGGGGATCGGCTCGGGCTCGGGCCCACCCCCGTCCTCGTCCAGGAAGGTGGGTGCCCCAGCGGCCAGCTCATGGGCCCGGTCGGCCGAGGCCCGGTTGACCCGGATCGCGACCGTGGCCGAGGCGAACTCGGCCTCGATGCCCTCGCGCGGCGCCGGCGCAGGAGCCTGGACCGTGGCCGGCGGGTCGCTCAGGGCGACGTCCAGCGCCACCGCCAGCCGGGCCATGATCGGCGTTCTGGGTTCGATCGCGATATCGGGCTCGAGCTTGGCCGTGCCACTGAGCAACAGCCGCTGCTCGGCCCGGGTCGCGGCGACGTAGGCCAGCCGCCGCTCCTCGGCGCTCTCCATCTCCTTCGCCTCGTCGGAAAGCGGCTCGAAGTCATACAGCGCGATGCCGTCGCGCCCGAGCCGGGCCATCTTGACCCCGACGCGCGGAGCCGAGGAGCCGGCTGCGGGTGTACCGAAGCGCAGGGCGGGGGGAGAGCCACCGGACAGCAGCCCCCGGCCCAGCTCCGCGACCGCCACCACCGCAAACTCCAGCCCCTTCGCGGCGTGGACGGTGAGGATGCGCACGCCGTCGTGGTTCTCGGCCTGGGTGGCCGCCTCGCCCTCGACGTCGCGCTCGGTGCGCTCAGCGGCCTCGTCGAGAAAGCCCCGCAAATCGTGGCCCTCGTGCTCCTCGTACTCGCGGGCCAGCCGCCCGAGCTTGCGCACGTTGGCCATCCGCCGCGCGCCGGCCGCCTTGCTCAGCAGCGCCAGGTCGTAGTCGAAGGCCGAGACGGTCTCGTCGACCAGGCGCTCGAGCGACAGCGTCGCCGCCCGGGCCCGGAGGTCGCGCAGCCGTGCCGCGAACGTCACCAGCCGCTCGCGGTCCGCGTCGAGGATCTCCCCGGTCCAGCGCTGCTGCTCGCGGCGGCGGTCGGCGTCGGCGTCGATCCCCGGACCGTCGCCGCCGGCCGCGGGGAGGTCCAGGCTGAGCTGGGGGGCCGATCCATCGCCTGGTGCGAGCGCTTCCGCGGCCACGGGCGCCGCCGACTCCCCGTCGGCATCGGGGGCGACCCAGCGATCGATCATCTCCCACAGCGGCGCCGATCCCGCCGCCCGTCGCAGCAGCCACAGGGTGTCGGGGGTGACCGAGACGGCCGGGCTGGCCAGGGTCCCGGCCAGCGCCTTGTCGTCGAGGGGGTTGGCCACCACGCCCAGCAGGTTCAGCGTGTCGGTGACCTGCTGGTGGGACCAGTACCCGCGACCGCCGACGACGTACGGGTCGAGGCCGTAGCGCTCCAGGGCGTCCTCGTACGCGTCGACGCTGCCCGCAAAGGCGCGCAGCAACACCACCATGTCCTGGCGGGGAACTCCCTCGTCGTGCAGCTCGCGCAGCCGCTCGGCCAGGGCCCGGGCCTCGGCGATGCGGGTGGCCGGGGCGTCGAGGTCCGACCCGGCGGCGTCGCGGACGTCCTCGTCGCGCCAGCCCGCAAGGTCGGTCACGAGCATCTCCACCCGCGGTCCTGTCGGGCCAGGCGCCGGCTCGGTCGGCTCGCGCCCGGCCGTCAACGGGGCGAACCCGTCGAGCGAGGCAGTGCCGAGCGCGTTGACCACGGCCAGGATGTCCGGGTGGGAGCGGAAGTTGCCGCGCAGGGCGAGCTTCGTCCAGTCCTCGGCAGCCTCGGCGCGGCGGCGCTGGCTGCGGAACACCTCGATGTCGGCGTTGCGGAAGCCGTAGATCGACTGGAACTCGTCGCCGACGACGAACCGGCGGGTCGCCGGGCCGGCGAGCTGCTCGATCAGCGACAGCTGCAGCTCGTTGGTGTCCTGGAACTCGTCGACGAGCAGGTGGTCGAAGCGCTCCTGCCAGCGCGTGGCCACGCTGGGCACGGTGCGCAGCAGGCCGACGGCGTCCAGCTGCAGGTCCTCGAAGTCCAGGGCGCCCCGCCGGCCCTTGGCCTCCTCGTAGCGCTCGGAGTAGGCGGCGACCAGCGCCTGGAGGGCCCGGTAGCGACCCTCGTGGGTGGCTTCGGCCACGCAGCGGATGGTCGCGTCAAGGGCGTCCTTCCAGCCTTGGGCTGCCATGCCCTGGAACGTCTTGGCCTTGCTGGTGACCACGCACCCATCGAGCTCGGCCATCTCGAGCCCCTCGGGGCCGTCAGCCCGTTCGGCGATGGCGATCGAGCGGCGGATGCACCCCCGCCAGCCCTCGGCCGCCGTGTTTGAGAGCTCGGTGATCTCGGCCAGGGCCTCGCGGGCCGAGGAGGCCAGGTTCGCCAGGCAGGGCCCGGGGTCGCTGGCCGATGGCTCGGGGAGGCGGGGGTGGCGCTCGCCGCGGCTGCGCAGCTCCGAGTAGGCCGAGCGGACCATGGCCTGCAGCCCCTCCACGCGGAACGCAGCGGCCAGCTGGACCGCGTCGTCGCCGTGGGTGTCGACGGCGTCTTGGAGGGCCTGCTCGAAGGCGCGGGCGGCCAGGCGATCGGCCTCGGACGGGTCGAGCACGCGGAACCGCGGGTCGAGCCCGGCGGCCACGGGATGCGAGCTGAGCAGCCGGCGGCAGAAGCCGTGGATGCTCGAGATCCACGCTCCCTCCATGGCCCGCACGTGGGTGCGCAGCTCGGCGGCCCGCTCGTGGTCCTCGCTGGCCTGGGCCTCGTTGGCCAGCGAGCGCAGGCGGATGCGGATGCGGTCACGCATCTCGCCCGCCGCGCGGTCGGTGAACGTGAACGCGCAGATCCGGCCGACCGGGACCTCGTCGTCGAGCACCGAGGCGCAGAACCGGTCGACAAGTGCGGAGGTCTTGCCGGTTCCGGCCCCGGCTTCCAGCAGGACGTGGCGGTCACGGGTCTCGACGGCGGCTCGCTGCTCGGGGGTGGGGGAGGGGCGGCTCATCCGTCCTGACCTCCTCCGTCGCCGGCGCCGCGCTCCATCCGGCACACGGCGGCGTACCGGCACCACCAGGGGCATTTGTTGTCCCGCGGGTTGCGCGTGACGGCTCCCTCCTGCACGGCGAGGGCGATCTCCACGGCCGTTGCCCGGGCCCCGTCGATCGCCGCCTGGATTGCCTCGGAGTCCACGAGGTCGTTGGAGTAGAGCTCCTCGCCTTCGAGGTCGTCGGTGGCCTCGCGGTCGACCAGGCCCCGCGGGCGGTCCTTGCCCGTCCGGGCGCCGAGGGGGTGGTAGACACCGCCGGTGGGCTGGTGGCCCCACAGCTCGCGCACGGCGAGCATGTAGAGGGGGAGCTGGAGCTTTCCGTCGTCTGAGAACTTGGCCCCCGGCGTGACGTTGCGCCCGCTCTTGTAGTCGCGGACCATGGCCATCTGCTCGCCCGGGGCACCGAGCACGTCGATTCGGTCGATCACACCATGCAGCTCCAGCGGCCCGAGGTCCAGGGCCCCCGGATCGTCGTCGCCGCCCCGGCCGAACGATGCCTCCAGCCGCGACGGATGCCATGGGGACTCCACTCGCGCCTCGCGCTCGCAGAACCGCCGCAGGGCCGCGTCGCGGCGGGCGTGGGCGGCCAGGCCGGGGCCGTCGCCGGTCTCGATGCCGTCGGCGGCCTCGACCTCGACCAGCAGCTCCGACGCCCGCTCCTTCCACCTGCTCACGGTGGACGGACGGGGCGTCGAGCCGACGGGCGGGTTGCGGTACAGCAGCTCGAGCGCCCGGTGCAGGATCCCGCCTTCGCGCAGCGGCTCGGCCTTGGGTTCCAGCGGCTGGGCCTTGAGCTCGTGGTCGGCGAACCGCATGTACGAACAGGTGGCGTGGGTCTCCAGCGTCGAGGCCCCGTACAGGCGGCGGGCGGCCAGCTCGGCGATCACGGCGGGGTGGGTCAGGGGGCCGGGCAGGGAGCCGGCCGCGGCGGCCGCGGCCCCGATGCGGCCGGTCAGATCCTGCGCGAGGTCGGGGTCGGCCACCGCCTCGAGCAGCCCGGGACGGTCGGCCTTCGGGCGCAGGGCGATCGCCCGGCCCAGCTCGCGGGCGCTGGGCGCCTGCTCGGGCGCGAAGGTCACCTGCGTCAGGGGCCGCTCGCGCAGCAGCGCCTGCTCGAGGGGATCCTCCCCCTCGGCCGGGGGTGGCGGGTCGAGGTGGCCGCGGAGCTCGTCGACGAACGGGGACCGGGCCTGGGCCCGGCCGTCGTCGTCGGTCGCCCGGTAGCTGAGCACCAGCCGCTCGGTGGGCCGCGACAGGCAGACCGCGAACAGGTAGCGCTCCTCGTCCTCGCGCTGGGCGCGCTCGGCCAGGCCCAGCAGCCGCCGGTCGTCGTCGCTGAGGATCGGCGAATCGGCCTGGGTGCGCGGGAAGGCCCCGTCCTGCAGCCCGCAGACGAACAGGTGGCGGACCCGGCGCCCGCGCAGCCGGTAGGGGCTCAGCAGCCGCACGCGGTCGCGGGGCACGCCGCCGGGCCCGGCCCACAGGGGCACGGGCAGGGCCGCGAGCAGGCGGGCCAGCTCGGCGGCCGAGGGGAGGAGGACCGGGTGCTCGGCCAGCTCGGCGAGCATCGC
>JBPCPM010000153.1:0-44804 GCA_050999155.1 Solirubrobacterales bacterium | reverse complement strand
GCTCGGGGGCCCGATGCCGACGGAGGAACCGGACGAGGAGACTGGCGAGGAGGCCGATACCGGCGACCAACAAGACGCAGGCGGCGAAGCGTAGGTGGCCGACACGTACGCCCCAGACGTAGCTCGGGGACGCCGCCCGCCCGACAATCCGCCTTGTAGAGCCTAAGATCAGGGCATGAGGCCAGCCGGAGTCCTTCACGGCCCATCGATGGCGCTCACGCTCCCAGCTCGAAGCGCAGCGCCGCCTCGAGGTCGGGGAAGGCGTGGATGTAGCCGGCGCGGCGGAGCTTTGTCGGAACCACCGGGGCGCCCGAGAGCACCTCGGTTGCCATCTCGCCCAGGGCAGTTCGGACCGGGAACTCCGGAATCCGCAGCGCAGTCGGGCGAGAGAGCACCGAGCCCATCGCTGCGGAGAAATCGCCGATCGTGGCCGTCGCCGGGGCGACCACGTTGACGGGACCTTCGAGGCTGTCGTCCGCCAGTGCCCGGGCGAGGATGTAGATCGCGTCGTCCCGGGCGACCCAGGGGAACGGGGTCGCCCCGTCGCCGATCCGGCCGCCCAGGCCGGCCCGGAAGATCGGGGCCGCCAGGGCCAGGGCGCCGCCGCTCGCGCTCAGCACCACCCCGAGCCGTAGGTGGACGACGCGGATGCCCGCCTCGGCGGCTGGTGCAGTCGCGGCCTCCCAGTCACGGCAGACCTCGGCCAAGAAGTCTGAGCCCGGGTCGGCGCTCTCGTCGACGGGGTCGTCGCGATCGCCGTAGTAGCCAACGGCCGAGGCGCTCACCACCACGCGGGGCGGGTTCTCCAGTCGCGCAAGCGCCTCACATAGGGTGCGTGTGCCCTGGACCCGGCTCTCGCGGATAGCCCGCTTCTTCTCGTCGGTCCAGCGGATGCCGATGACGTTCTCGCCCGCTAGGTGGACGACCGCGTCGGCGCCCTCCAAGGCAGCGTCGTCGATCTGCCCGGCTCCCGGATCCCACTCGATCCCCCGCGAGCCGTGCAGGGGAGCTTCCGAGCGGTCGGTACCCGCCCGGACGAGCCGGTCGATCTGGTGGTCGCCACACGACAGGAAGGCACACGTGGCCGTGCCCAGCAGCCCCGTGGCTCCGCTGACGACGATCCGCGACGCGGGCATGTCGAACGCCGACTGCCGTTCCAGGTCGTGCCGGGTCCGTTCGTGGCGGAAGTCGAACATCCGCTCGAGCTGGGTGCGGACGGGGCCGCCGGCGACCCGGCCGGCCAGCCCCAGCGACAGGCGCTGGAAGGGGAGCTCGTAGTCGACGTGGTCGCGCAGCAGGCTGTGCTCGGCGCCGGCCTCCACGAACCGGTGGGTGTGGATCCAGCGCCCGAACGGCCCCTGGACCTGGGTGTCACGGAAGCCAAGGCCATCGTCGAGGTCCTCGTGCTCGGCCACCCAGCGCACGCTCGCGGGGCCCCCGTGAATGTCCATGACCAGCCGTTCGCCGCCGCCAAGGTGTGCGGGACGTTCGCGGACCCGGACGTCCTGCCAGGGGGGAACAAGGCGATCGAAGGCACCCGGACAGCGGTGCCAGGCGTCGAGCGCCTGGGCGCTGACCTCGACGCGTGTCTGCCGGCGAAGCTCGGGCATCTTGTGCCTATACCCGCACGCGGGCAAGCTGCACCATCGATGTCCTGGGGCCCGGCCATGAGGCCCGTCCGCCGGGACGGTCGTACGCCGGCATCCCCACCCGGGCCCGCGCCCGTATCGGAGGTGTCGAGGCCCACCAGGCAGGAGGCCCAGCTCGTGAAGACGATCATCGTGCTCTACACGCGTGACCTGCGGGTCAACGACCACCCGGCCCTGGACGCCGCCCGCACCGACGGCGACCGGGTCGTCCCCGCCTTCGTCTTCGACGACGACCTGCTCGACCGGTTCGGCGTGCCCAACCGAATCGCGTTCCTGCTCGACTGCCTGCACGACCTGCGCGACAGCCTCCGCGACCGGGACGCCGACCTCGTCGTCCGTCGCGGCGACTGGGTGCGGGAGGTAATGGGGCTCGTCTCGGAAGCCAGCGCCGCCGCGGTGTACATGAGCGCGGACGTCAGCGCCATGGCCCACCGCCGGGAGCGAACACTGGGCGATGCGTGCCGGGAGCAGGGCGTGGAGTTCCAGACGTTCCCGGGGGTCACGATCGTCGAGCCCGGTGAGGTCGAGCCCACCGGTGGCGGCCACTACAAGGTCTACAGCCCCTACCGCCGGGCCTGGCAGCAGGTCGATTGGCGCGACAAGGTGCCCACGCCGCGATCGCTGGAGATGCTCACCACCGTGCCCATCGGCGAGATCCCCGACCGGTCTGAGCTGGCCACCGGGGAGGTGTCACCCCAGCTGATACGCGGTGGGGAGACGCTGGGCCGTGAGCGGATGTTCCGGTGGTTGCGCGACCACCTCGCCTCCTACGACGACAACCACGACGACCTGGCCGGCGACAAGACCTCCCGCCTGTCGGCCTACCTGCACTTCGGCTGCGTCTCGCCGCTGGAGGCCGCCCTGGAGGCCCGGGATCGTGTCGGCGGCGAGCCGTTCGTGGCCCAGCTGGCCTGGCGTGACTTCCACCACCAGGTCGTCGACGCGTTCCCGGCCATGGCCCGCGAGGAGTATCGGACCCAGGGCGACGATTGGCGCGACGACGACGAGCACCTGGAACGGTGGAAGCAGGGACGCACCGGGTACCCGATCGTCGACGCCGGAATGCGCCAGCTTCTGGCCGAGGGATGGATGCACAACCGGGCGCGGATGATCGTCGCCTCCTTTCTCACCAAGGACCTCTACATCGACTGGCGCCACGGCTGCGAGCACTTCTTCGACTGGCTCGTCGACGGCGACATCGCCAACAACGCGGGCAACTGGCAGTGGACGGCGGGCACCGGCAACGACACGCGCCCCAACCGGATGTTCAATCCCCTGCGCCAGGCCGAGCGCTTCGACGCCGGCGGTACCTACGTGCGCCGCTGGGTCCCCGAGCTCGAGTCGATAGAAGGCGGAGCGGTGCACGAGCCGTGGAAGCTCGCCGACCACGTGCTCGACGGCCTCGACTATCCCGAGCCGCTCGTCGACCACGACGAGGCGCGCGAGGCGTTCAAGCGGCGCCGCGCGTAGGAGCCGCCGTGGTCCGGGCTCGGGCGATCGAGCTGCTCAACGGCGCCCCGTAGCTGAGCGTTTGCTCGCCACTTCCCTTCTTGGCGAACTGCAGCCACATCGATTCGCCCGAGCCGTGGTGGTCGGCCAGCCAGGCCGCGAACGCCGCCTGGGTCTCGAACCGCCGGATCGGTTTTCCGTCGGGCCCGGAGCCCTGGTCGATCGGAGCGCCGGTCAATAGCGCAGGATGGCTCCGACGCCGCCGTGCTCGCGCAGGCGCTCGGCGGCGCCGCCCTCCACGGGCGTCACCGCAGCCGACGACTGCAGGGCCAGCTCGATCATCCGCTCGGTCGGATGCGGTTCGGCCTCGCCCTCGGTCGACCCGATGACCAGCCGGGCGTCTTGCCACGCGCCGCTGAGCCGCAGGCTGGAGTCGAACAGCAGATGGCGGACCCGTCCCTCGACGAGCGCGTCGAACGTCTCCTGGGCGCCCAGGGCCCCGGCGCCGCCGCCGGACAGGGTGGCGTCGATGGCGTGGCCGACCAGCTCGTCTTCGCGGTCGCGGTTGAGCCCCGGCAGCACGTCGCGGACCCGCTCGTCGATCTCGTGGGCCTCCTCGCCGATGATCACGCCATGGGACACGCAGCGGGTGGGCAGCGTGTCGCCCAGGCCTTCGAGGAACGCCTCCTGGTGGGCCTCGGCCCCGAAGCACAGAAGCTCGCGCCAGGCATAGCGCTGCAGGTGCTCGGCGGCGTGCCCGCCGATGTTCTGCAGGAACTTCTCGCGCTGGACCTTGACGCGCTTGTCGTGCAGGTCGCGCCCGCTGGAGCTCGGGACCTGGGCCTGGGCGGGGTTTCGCTGGCGGGGCCCGCGTCGCTCGCGCCAGTCGTCGGCGTCGACATCCCAGTTCCAGTGCACCACTTCCTCGACCCCGCCGAGCCCCCATTCCCAGATCCGGGCGTGCTCGGCCGACAGGGCCGCGACCCCGAGGGGTCCGCCGTCGTCGATCAGCTCGATCATGGGGCGCAGGTAGGGGCGCTTCTCGAGGACCGCGATAGACAGGGGAAGCGTCATCTGCGAGGAGAACCAGGCCTCACGGGACGCGGTGTCCGACACCTCCGCGAAGGCGATCAGGCCGCGGCCAGGCGGTGTCGTCTCCGATGCGAGCCGTTGACGGATCCGCTCGGCGGTGTGCTGCACGGCCTGAGTCCGTTCCCGCGGGCCCTCGCCCTGCGCCGCGTCCTCGACGCCACGAAGCGCGTTGCGCGCGGCGGCGCGCCAGCCGTCCCCACGGTCACCCGGGGTGACCTCCACATACAACGAGAGCACGCCGTGCGGCGCGCTCCACTGGGTCAACTGTTCGATGGCGTCACGGTCGGGATGCTGCACGCTGGATCCTTCCTGTTGGGGTCCGCAGGGCGGGTGACGGGTTTCAGGACTGCTCGCGCAGCGCCTCGATCAGGTCGCTGCGGTTCATGTCGGCGGCCCCGTCGATGTCCCGATCGTGAGCCTCGACGCGCAGCTCCTGGGTATTCCACTGCTCGAAGGAGACGCTGGCCAGATCCTGGTCGTCCCCCGGTTCCCCGTCGACCCCGGAGCGCTCGGAGAACTCCGCCGCGGTGTCCTTGGTCTTCTCCCTGAACTCCTCGGCGTTCTTGGCCGCCTGGTCGACCGTGCCTTCGGTCTTTTCGATCGGCATCTCGGGCATCTGGCTCCTCCTCGTCGGGACCCTCACCGGGCCGAGCACTCGCGTCCTCGACCCGTACGACGCATACCCTTCGGTGGCCGCCAGAAAACCGCGCGGCGACCCCACCCCGCCGCGCGATCGGGGAGGATCCGGGCCATGCGCGTGCTGACCGTTGTCGGAAACCGTCCCCAGTTCATCAAGGCGGCCGCCGTCTCCCGGCACCTGCGCTCCGGGGCCCAGGAGATCCTCGTGCACACCGGGCAGCACTACGACCGTGAGCTCTCGGACCTGTTCTTCTCCGAGCTTGAGCTGCCCCCGCCCGACCACATGCTCGCCGTGGGGTCCGGATCCCACGCGCACCAGACCGCCCGCGTGATGGAGGGCCTCGAGGCCCTCGTCGATACCGAGCGCCCCGATGTGATGCTCGTCTACGGCGACACGAACTCGACCCTGGGGGCCGCGCTCGTGGCCGCGAAGGCAGTCGTGCCGATCGCTCACGTCGAGGCGGGGATGCGCTCGGGCGACCGGTCGATGCCCGAGGAGGTCAACCGCGTCGCCGCCGACCACCTCTCCCAGCTGTTGCTGTGCCCCACCGAGGTCGCGATGGCAAACCTCGCCCACGAGGGCCTGGCGGATCGCGCGGAGCTGGTTGGCGATGTCCAAGCCGACCTCGTCCTCGCTCTCGGCCCGATGCTCGAGCGGCGTTCGGACATCCTGGCGCGGCTCGCACTCGAACGCGGTGGCTACCGGGTGGCCACGGCGCACCGCGCGGGCAACGTCGACGACCCGCGGCGGCTTGCCGCACTCGCGGCGGTGCTGCGCGAGGCAGGCTCGGACCGGCCGCTGATCTTCCCGGCCCATCCGCGGACGCGGGCCGCACTGGAACGTGAGGGGCTGTTGGGGGCGCTCGGGCCGGGGGTGCGGCTGGTCGAGCCGCTCGGCTACGTGGACTTCAGCGCGCTCGTTCGCGCGGCATCGGCGGTGCTCACCGACAGCGGTGGGCTCCAGAAGGAGGCCTACCTCGCCGGCGTGCCGACGGTGACCCTACGCGACAGCACCGAGTGGACCGAGACCGTGCGGGCGGGTTGGAACCGGCTCGTCGACCTCGATGTCGATGCGGCACGCGCCGCCTTGGCCGGGTTCGAGGGACGGTCGGGGCTCACGCCACCGGATCCCGGGCTCTACGGCGGCGGCGAGGCGGCCGCGCGGGTCGCGAAGGCGATCCACACCCGGCTCTCCTAGGCATCCATCCGCCGCCTGGATCGCTTTCGCAGGCGTCTGGCTCCGGCGGACACACCGTGCCGGGCCGCAAGGATCCGGGCTGCAACCGTAGAATCAGGCCTTGATGAAGGTCGCGATCATCGGATTGGGATACGTCGGGCTGCCGCTGGCCGTCGCGTTCGGCGAGGCGGGCCACGACGTGATCGGGCTTGACGCGGACACCCGCAAGGTCGAGGGGATTTCCCACGGCCACAGCCACGTGGAGGACATCGCCGACGAGCAGATAGCCGCCCTCGACGGGCGCCTGCGCGCGACGTCACGCTACGCCGATCTCGTCGGCGCCGAGGCGGTCATCATCTGCGTCCCCACCCCGCTGTCGACCGCCCGCGAGCCGGATCTGGGCCACCTGATCTCCGCCGGCCGCTCGCTGGCCGACGTGCTCCAAGAGGGTCAGCTCGTCGTCCTGGAGTCGACGACCTATCCGGGCACGACCCGCGATCAGCTCCGTCCCATTCTCGAGGAATCCGGCTTGGCCGCCGGGCGGGACTTCCACCTCGCCTTCAGCCCCGAGCGGATCGACCCCGGGCGCACCGACTACACGGTCCGGACCACGCCGAAGGTAGTCGGCGGACTCACCGACACCTGCCGGCAACGGGCCGTCGAGCTGTACGCCGAGATCTGCGACAGCGTCGTCGAGGTCTCGGATCCCGAGGCGGCCGAGCTGACCAAGCTGCTGGAGAACATCTTCCGCTCGGTGAACATCGCGCTCGTCAACGAGCTCGCGCGGTTGTGCGAACGGATGGGAATCGACGTATGGGAGGTGGTCGACGCGGCCGCCACCAAGCCGTTCGGCTTCATGCGCTTCGAGCCCGGGCCCGGCATGGGCGGGCACTGCCTGCCGGTCGACCCCTTCTATTTGACCTCCAAGGCGCGCGAGTACGACTTCACCACCGAGTTCATCGAGCTGGCCGGCAAGATCAACCAAGAACAGCCCCAGCACTGCGTCCGCAAGATCGAGCGCGCGCTCAACAGCCAGGCCAAGGCGACCAAGGGCTCGCGGGTCCTGGTCATCGGTGTCAGCTACAAGGGCGGGGTCGGGGATCTGCGCGAATCGCCGGCGCTGAAGATCTGCGAGCAGCTGCGCGAGCTCGGGGCCGAGCTCTCTTACCACGACCCGCATGTGCCCGAGCTGCCCGCGCTGGGCCTGCGCTCGAGCCCGCTGCCTGACGCGGTAGCCGGGACGGACCTGGTCGCGATCGTCACCGCGCACCCCGGCATCGACTGGCAGGAAGTCGTCGACGACGCCGAGCTCGTCCTCGACTTCCGCGGGGTGACGCGATCGATCACCGCCAACAACCTGCTGCGTCTCTAAGGTCCCTGGTGGCCGCCGGAACGAGGCTGTCGCGGTGAGTTCAGGGGCGCCGTCGGGTGGGGCGCCGCTGATCGGGGTTGCCGGGCTCGGCTACTGGGGCCCGAACCTGGCGCGCAACCTCAACGCGCTCGGCAGCTGCGAGCTGAGCTGGTGCTGCGACCCGAACGAGGCGGCGCGTGAGCGGTGGAAGGCCGCGTTCCCGGACGCCCGGTTCACCGGCAGCCTGGCCGAGATGCTCGCTGATCCCGACCTCGACGCCGTCGTCGTGGCCACACCGGTTCCGCTGCACGCGCCGGTCGCGCGGCAGGTCCTCGAGGCGGGCAAGCACTGCTTCGTGGAGAAGCCGCTGGCCCACACCGAGCCGGAGGCGGAGCAGCTGGCCGCCCTGGCCGCCGAGCGCGGCCTGACGCTGATGGTCGGCCACCTCCTGGAGTTCCACCCGGCGGTCGAGCGGCTCCGCGAGCTCGTCCGCGGCGGTGAGCTGGGCGACCCGCACTACATCTACTCCCAGCGCGTGAACCTCGGCAAGCTGCGTGCTGACGAGAACGCGCTGTGGAGCCTCGGGGCGCACGACATCTCGGTCCTGCTGGCCCTGGCCGACGCCGAGCCGGTCGAGGTCTCGGCCCAGGGGGCCGCCTACGTGCGATCGGGCGTGGAGGATGTCGTGTTCTGCATGCTGCGCTTCGACTCGGGGCTGCTGGGCCACCACCACCTGTCGTGGCTGGACCCGCACAAGGCGCGGAAGTTCACCGTCGTCGGCTCACGGCGGATGGCCACGTTCGACGACATGGACATGGAGCGCAAGCTGACGCTCTACGACAAGGGTTTCGACCCCGACCACCGCTCCTACGGCGAGTACATCACCCGCGCGGGCGACATCTCCTCCCCCCACATCTCCAACGCCGAGCCACTGCGCCTCGAGTGCGAGCACTTCGTTGACTGCCTGCGGACCGGCGCTAACCCGCGATCCGACGGCGCCTCCGGGGTCCGGGTCGTGCGCGTGCTGGCGGCCCTGCAGCGGTCTCTCGACCAGGGCGGCCGGGCCGTCACGCTGGGGCGAGGCTGAGCGCCCGTGAGCGATCTCCGGCCATCGGATCTCGCACCCGGTCTGCTGATCGGAGAGGACGCGCAGATCGGCTCCGGGGTCCGCTTCGGTGGCCACGTGATCGTCCACGCCGGCACGCGGATCGCCGACGGCTGCGAGCTCGCCGACCACGCGGTGGTGGGGCGCAACCCCTCGTTGGCCCCGGGGTCCAGCGCGTCGCGTGAGCAGCCGCCCCCGACGGCGCTGTCCGACGGCGCCCGGGTGCTGGCGGGCGCCGTGGTCCTGGCCGGCGCGCGGATCGGGGCGAACGCCATCGTCGCCGACCAGGCGCACGTGCGCGAGCGCGCTTCGGTGGGGAAGGGCTCGGTCGTGGGGCGCGGGAGCGCCGTCGACAACGACGTCACGGTGGGAGACCGGGTCCGGATCCAGACGGGCTGCTACATCACCGCGTTCTCGACGATCGAGGACGACGTGTTCGTCGGTCCCGGCGTCGTGACCACGAATGACCACACCATGGGACGCCACGGTCCTGAGCGTCCGCTGACCGGAGCGCGGCTGCGGCGTGCGTGCCGAATCGGTGGCGGCGCAGTCATCGCGCCGGGGGTGGAGGTCGGCGAAGAGGCGTTCGTCGCGGCCGGCGCCGTCGTGGTCGCCGACGTGCCGCCCCGGGCGGTGGTCATGGGTGTTCCCGGCCGTGAGCGCCGCCAGGTTCCCGACGAGGATCTGGTCGACCGGTGGCGCTGACAGCACCCCACCACCGCATGGCCCACGAGGTGCGCCGCGCCCTGATCCGGCCGCGCCGCCACGAGCTGCGGCTGGACCGCGCGACGGTCGGGCTGGCCATCGGGACGGTCGGCGTGGTCAGCACGGTCCTGGGCAGCGAGGCGATTCGCCTGCTGCGGCGCCGGGCCCGCTCGGCCCATCGGCCCCAGGGACTGATCGACACCACCAGCCAGACCACGCGCGATACCGTCGCGGTCGCGCGCAGCGGGCTGGTTGAAGCCCCAACGTCCGAGGCGTCGATGGTCGCGATGACCAGTGGCTTCGTGATCTCGTTCGCGATCGCTCGTCTGTCGACGCTGGGCATCAGCCACGGCAAGCCGGGGCCCTGGGGCAACCTCGTCATCCGGGGTCGTCACATCCACCACTTCGTCCCGGGGATCCTCCTGGCCTTCCTCAGTGGCGGAGTCGCGCTCGTGACGCGCAACGAGGACATCGAGCCCTGGCTGGCGCTGCCGTTCGGGGTGGGCCTCGGGCTGACCTTCGACGAGGCGGCACTGCTGCTCGAGCTCGACGACGTCTACTGGTCGCAGAAGGGCGTGGTCAGCGTGCAGCTGAGCCTCGGCACCGCGGCGCTGCTGTCGGCCACCGTGCTGGTCCTGCGAGTGATCCGCCGCGGCGAGCGCACGGCCGCCGTGGAGGGCGGGATTCCCGACGAGACCGGCACCTTCTGGAGCTGAGCGGAAGCCGGCCCGGCGCAGGCCGGCTTTCTCGGCTCAGGCGCTGACCAGCTCCCGCGATCCGGCCCAGATGACCTGCTCGGACCCGGGCCCGACGCTGACGAGCTTCACCGGCACGCCGACGTGGTCGCTGATGAAGGTCAGATAGTCGCGGGCCTCGGGCGGGAGGTCGCCCATCTTCCGTGCGCCGGTGATGTCGTCCTCGAATCCCGGGACCTGCTCGTACTCCGCGTCGACGGCGTGCAGGATCGACTGGTGGTAGGGGAAGCTCTCGAAGACCGCCCCCTCGGGATGGCGGTAGCGCACCGCCGCACATAAGGTGGGAAGACCCGCGAGCACGTCGAGCTTGGTGACGGTGAGCCCGGTGAGGCCGTTGAGCCGGGCGGCGTAGCGCAGCGCGACGAGGTCGAGCCACCCCACGCGGCGCGGGCGGCCGGTGGTGGTCCCGAACTCATGGCCACGCTCGGCCAGCGTGGGCCCGGGGTCGGCGTGGAGCTCGGAGGGGAAGGGACCGGCGCCGACGCGGGTCGCGTACGCCTTGGTGATGCCCCACACCTCGTTGATGTCGACCGGCCCGACGCCCGCCCCGACGCAGGCCGCACCCGACAACGGGTTCGACGAGGTGACGAACGGATAGGTGCCGTGGTCGAGGTCGAGCAACGCGCCCTGCGCGCCCTCGAACAGCACGAGCTTGTCGTCGTCCAGCGCTTCCCAGATCAGCGGAGCGGTGTCGGCGATGTGCTGCTGGAGTCGCGACCCGAAGGCCATGTAGTCCTCGGTGATCCGGTGCAGGTCGAGGTTGCGGTCGCGGGCGTACGGGCGCAGCGCGTGGGCCTTGGGCTCCATCGCGGCCATGATCTTCGTGCGCAGGATCTTCTCGTCGAGCAGATCCTGCACCCGGATCCCCAGACGCAAGGCCTTGTCGGCGTAGCAGGGGCCGATGCCGCGGCGGGTGGTGCCGATCTCCAGCTTGCCGAGCCGGGCCTCCCCGGCCGTATCGAGGAGGATGTGGTACGGCATGATCAGGTGCGCGTTGGCCGAGATCTTCAGGCCACTGACGTCGATCCGCCGCCTGCGCAGGTCGTCGAGCTCCGAGCACAACACCCCCGGATCGATGACCACCCCGTTGCCGATCACGCAGGTCGTGCCGGGATGCAGGATCCCCGACGGGACGAGGTGCAGCTTGTACTCTTCGCCGTCGCGGACGATGGTGTGCCCGGCGTTGTTGCCTCCCTGGAAGCGGACGATGACATCGGCCTGCTCGGCCAGCAGGTCGGTGACCTTGCCCTTGCCTTCGTCGCCCCACTGGGCTCCCACGATGATCGCTGACGGCATGACGGAGAAGTATGAGGGGCCGCGCCACGGGGCGACGGCCGGTCAGGTCAGGAGGCGTGGCGCTCCAGCGCGCTGGGTGGGCGGAACACCTGGCGGGCGTCGTCGCCGAACACCGGCACGGGTTCCTCGCACATCTCGGTCAGCCGGGAGACCGTGCGGCGGCCGATCTGTTCCTCGAGCTCGGCCTTCTGCTCTTCGTCCATGGTTGTGAGGTTGGTGGTGACCAGCACGGCACGCTGTTCTTCGTAGCGCTCGTTGATCAGCGAGTACAGCTGCTCGAGGACCCAGTCCGAGCGCTTCTCGGCCCCGAGATCGTCGAGGTGCAGCAGGTCGACGCCGACGAGGCGCTCGAAGAACTGGGCGTAGGTGTCCTCGCCCGCCACGGCCTCGTAGGTCTGACGCAGGCGCCACAGGAGCTTGGGCATCGAGTAGATCGCCACGGTCCGGCCGCGCTTGAGTGCCTCCTTGGAGACGACCATGGCCAGGGACGTCTTGCCCGTCCCGACCGGTCCCATGAGCCACAACCCGCGGCCCGCGTCGAGGTTCGAGTCGAGGTTGTCGACGTAGCGCCGGACATCGCCCACCGTGCTCGAGTCGATCTCGGTGATGGGCGGCCGGTCGAACCCGACCCCGCGGAACTTCCGCGGGATCACCGACGACACGCCCTTGGCCCGGGCCTTGGTGATCCGCTGCTCGCGGCATGCGCAAGGGTAGGCCGTGTCGTCATCGTCGAGCAGCCAGCCGGAACCGTCACAGCGGGCGAACTGGCAGGCGGGGCCGGCGCCGGTGTCGAGATCGGTGGCGCGCATCTAGAAGGGTTGCTCTCCGTTGGGCGAGGGCGCCGAGCCGGCCGAGCTCTTGGCCAGGTCCACGAACTTCGGGTACTGGCCCAGGAACGCGAGCTCGACGTCGGTCGTCGGGCCGTTGCGGTGCTTGGCGATCAGCACGTCGGCGACGCCCTGGCGCTCGGACTCCTTGTCGTAGTAGTCCTCGCGGAACAGGAAGCACACGAGGTCGGCGTCCTGCTCGATCTGCCCCGATTCGCGCAGGTCCGAGAGCAGCGGCTTCTTGTCGGGCCGCTGCTCGGGGGCTCGCGAGAGCTGGGAGAGGGCGATCACGGGCACGTTGAGCTCACGGGCGAGGATCTTCAGTCCGCGGCTCATGGCGCTGACCTGCTCGACACGGCTCTGGGAGCCTTGGTCGGGGCGCATGAGCTGCAGGTAGTCGACGATGATCAGCCCGAGGCCCTTGCTGGCCTCCGTCGATTCCTGAGCGTGCAGACGCCGGGCCTTCGCGCGGAGCTCGAGGAGGCTGATGTCCGACGAGTCGTCGATCCACAGCGGGGCTTCCATGTACTCGTTGGCCGCGGTGACCACCTTGTTCCACGACTCACCCGAGACCTGGCCCTTGCGCAGCCGGTCACCGGAGATCTTGGCCCGGCTGGCGATGAACCGCTGGGCCAGCTCGGCCTCGGCCATCTCCAGCGAGAAGAAGGCCACCGCGCGCTTTTCCTTCAGCGCCACGTGCTCGGCGATGTTGGCCACGAACGCGCTCTTGCCCATGGAAGGGCGGGCGGCGACGATGACCAGGTTGCCGGGCTGAAAGCCGCCGGTCACCGCGTCGAGGTCGCGGAAGCCTGCCGGGGTTCCCGTGAGCTCGACGTCGCCGCGGGCCAGCTCCTCGAGCTTGTCGATCTCGTCCGTGAGCAGATCGTCGATGCGGCGGAAGTCGCCCTGGTTCTCCTCGTGGGCGACCTTGAAAAGCAGCCGCTCGGCCTGCTCGACGAGGTCCCGGGGGGCGCCGGCCCGCTCGTTGACGCTGGCCTGGATCGTGTGGGACGCATCGAGCAGTCGCCGCAGCAGGGCGGCCTGCTTGACGATCCGTCCGTAGTGCGCCGCGTTGCCCGCGGCGGGGACCGTGGCGGCGAGGTTCACGACGAAGTCCCGGCCTCCGGCTTCTTCGAGGTCGCCGCTCTGCTCGAGGAGGGCGGTGACCGTCAGCGGGTCGACCGGCTCCGAGCGGTTGTACAGATCGAAGATGGCGCGGAAGACCAGCCGGTGGCGCTCGCGGTAGAACTCCTCGGCGCGCAGGCTGACGTCGAGCAGGACCGGGACCAGCGCCGACTCGGTGACGAGCAGCGCTCCGAGGACCGATTCCTCGGCCTCGAGGTTCTGGGGTGGCAGCGCGGCGCTGGGCGCCGTGGTGGGGGCTCCGTTTTGCATCAGCTCGGTGGGTGGGGGTGTGGGCACCGGTACCCAGGTGTAGGACCTGGCCCGGACGGCGTCAGCGGATCGTCACGCACCCAAGCACATGCACGATCGCGGGAGCCGCACCGAAATACGCCATTTGCGCCACGCGCGATCGCGGCGGGCGGGCAACCCCCGCTCCTTGCGTGAAACGCGATCAGCCGGCGTCGGTGACGATCGTCTTCACCGACGCGGTGACGTCGGGAGCGACCTCGACCTCGACCATGTGCGTGCCGGTGGAGCGGATCGGCTCGTCGAGCAGGACTTTCTTGCGGTCCACCCGCAGGCCGCGTGCCTGGTTGATCGCATCGGCGACTTCCTTGGACGTGACCGAGCCGAACAGCTTGCCGTCCTCGCCGGCCTGGTGGGAGATCGTCAGCACCGTGCGGTTGAGCAGGGCGGCGGTCTCCTGCGCGCGTCCGATTGCCTCACGGTCGGCCCGTTCGGCGGCCTGGCGGCGCTGCTGCGCGGCGGCGACCAGGCCCTTGGTTGCGGGCTGGGCGAGCTGGCGGGGCAGCAGGTAGTTGCGCAGGTACCCCGGCGCGACGTCGACGACCTCGCCGGCCTCGCCGACGTTCTCGACGTCTGAGAGCAGGACAGCCTGGGCCATCAGCGATCCGAGACGTACGGCATGAGCCCGATCTCCCGGGCCCGCTTGACGGCGAGGGCGAGCTGCTCCTGGTGGCGGCGTGACAGGCCGGTCACCCGGCGCGAACGGATCTTGCCCCGGTCGGAGGTGAAGCGACGCAGCGAGGCCATGTCCTTGTAGTCGATCGTCTCGACGTCGAGCGAGGTGTACTTGCGCGGCTTCTCGCGCATGCCTCGCCGGCGTCGGGATCGTTGGTCTTCTCTCTGGCGCGCCACTGCTCTCCGGTTTCCTGCCCTTGGGGCCTAGAAGGGGATGTCGTCGTCCGCTGCGGATCCTGCGCCTACGGGGGCGTAGTCGGAGGTGTCGGCCGGGGTGTCGGAAGCGGGGGTGAAGCCGCCACCGCCGCCCTGCCCGCCACCGTCACGGGAGCCCAGGAACTGCACGGAGTCGGCAATGATATCCACCGCTTGGCGCTTCGTGCCGTCCTGCGCGTCCCACTCGCGCCATTCCAGGCGTCCGTCGACCGCGACGGGGCGGCCGCGCTGGAGGTACGTGGCGCAGTTCTCGCCCTGAGATCCCCACACGGTCACGTCGAAGTAGTTAGGCTTGGCGATCCACTCACCGCCCTGGTCGCGGCGGCGGGTGTTGACCGCCACGCGCAGCTTGCACACCGAGGTGCCGCTCGGCGTCGAGCGCAGCTCGGGGTCCCTGGTGAGGTTGCCGGTGATTGTCACGCGGTTGATGTTGGTGGCCGCCATGGGCGTCGCTCCTCGTTGGTTGCTCGCGTCGACAGTCTACGTCCGCATCGGGCGTCGTTCCGCCCCCCGGGTGCGCGAAACGTCGCAAAGTGCGCGGGTGTTGACACGCTCCCACCCGTGTCTCGCGACGGCCGGCGCAGGCCGGCCAATGCCGGGAAGGCGTGCTCAGGAAGGAGCAGGCTCGGCGGCGGGCGGGCCGGTCGAGGTCTTCTCGGGCACGATGACCGGCGTGCGCGGGTCGACCTCGAAGACCCGGAAGCGCAGCACGCCGTCGGTGATCTTCAGCTGGTGGTCGAGTTGCTCGAGCACGTCATTGCCGGCCGAAAACCGCCAGAACCGGTAGTCGGCCTCACGACGGTGGTCGATCTCGAAGGCCATCTTGCGCAGGCCCCAGGTGGTCTCGTGCACGATCTCGCCGCCCTGGAGGATGCCGGCGGCCTTGCCGGCCAGCTCGTTGCGGTCTTCCTCGGCCTGCTCGGGATCGAGCATCAGGATCAGTTCATAGGTGCGGTTCATGCGGCCGGGGACTATAGCGGCGCGGCGCGCCCGGGGCCCGGGCCAGCCGCGGGCCGACGGGCTGCGGACCTGGGGGAGAGACCGGGCACCAAGACCCCTTGGGGCTGTGGTGAGAAGGTGCAGATTCGCTGGGACAATCTGGGTAGGACGGCGGCGGTGGCGCTGGTGGCGCTGGTGGCGGTCGGGGTGGTGGCGGTGATCGTCCTGACCCTGGCGCGCGATCGGCCGCCGCCACCGCTGCCCCCGGACGTCGGCCTTCCGCAGGTAGCGTCGGCCGAGCCATTGCTCCCGCCCACGGTGCCGGACGGCGGGCTCGAGGACAGAGCAGCAGCCCCCGCCACTCCCTCCCGGCCCCGGCAGGACAAGCCGCGTCGCGCCCCCGAGCAGCCACCGGCCAGCCAGCCGAAGCCCTCGAGCCCGAAAGCACGGCGCCCTCCAGCTCGCTCGGCACGCCCCACGACCCGAGCGGCGCCCTCCCCGAGGGCCCGCAAGCGACAGACGGTGCCCCGCCGCGAACCGCCCGCCGCCCGCCAGAGGCCGGCGCGCCCTCCGCGCACCAAACCGGCTCCCCGTTTCCGACCGATCCCCCTGAACCCCCCGGCCCACCAGCAGCCCCGGTCCGGTCGCGATGAGTTCGAGGGCGAGTTCTAGCGGCGTAATGTCGGCTTGGGAGAGTATTCCCGTTCCAGGCCCTGTTGCCGAGACCGGGCTGAAGGTCGATTCCAAGGCCGGCCCCTCGTGGGACGCGCGGGCACTCCGCTGCCGGCGGGCGTTACCCCTCGCGCTTGGCCCGGATGTCCGCCAGCTGCTCGTCGATCCAGTCGCCCGGGTCGCGGGACTCGATGATCTGCTTGAGCTGGTTCGAGCGGCGCTTGCGCTCGTGGGGATCCATGGTCAGAGCCCGGTGGATCGTGTCGGCCTGCTCCTGGATGTCGAAGGGATTGACCGACAGGGCGCAGTCGCCGAGCTCCTCGTGGGAGCCCGTGTTCTCGGAGAGCATGACCACGCCGTCGCGGGTGTTGACGAACGGCGCCTCCTTGGCCACGAGGTTCATGCCGTCGAAGATCGCGTTGACCATCAGCAGGTCGTAGTTCTTGTACCGGGCGACCGCCTCCTGGAAGTTGTCGTAGATGCGCAGGTCGATCGGCATCCAGTCCGTGGTGCCGTGGCGGTGGTTGACCACGGCGACCAGGGCCTCGATCCGCTCGAGATACTCGGCGTACTCGGGCACGTCCTCGCGGGAGGGCTGCAGGTGGGCGACGAAGGTGACCTTCTCGCGGAACTCCGGGTGGTCGGCCAGGAAGGTGTCGAAGGCGGTGAAGCCGCGGAGCACGTTCTTTGACAGGTCGGCGCGGTCGACCCGGATCACCAGGTGCTCGCGCCGGCGACGCAGCACCTCCTCCTCGTAACGGGCCACCTGGGCCGAGGCCGCGGCCTTGCGCATCCGGCGCTGGTCGATGCCCAGGGGGTAGGCCCGGATCCAGATCTCGCGGCCGTCGAACTGCACAACCCCCCGGTCGTAGTCGACCTCGAGACCCATCAGGTCGCGGCAGCAGTGCAGGAAGTTGCGGCGGTACGCGTTGGTGTGGAAACCGATGATGTCGTTGGCCAGCACCCCCCGGAACACCTGGTCGCGGATCTCCTCTGGCAGGACCCGCCAGGCGTCGGGCTGGGTCCACGGGATGTGGACGAAGTGCTGCAGGAAGGCATCGGGCCGGGCTTCGCGGATCACGCCGGGGCAGGTGTACAGGTGGTAGTCGTGGAGCATCACCAGCGGCTCGTCGACCCCCTCGATCTCGCGCAGCACCGCCTCGGCGATGTCGTCGTTGACGACGCGGTAGCCGTGCTTCCAGGCGTCGAGCTCTGAGCGGGTGATGTCCGGCGCGTTGGACAGGTCCCACAGGTAGTGCTGGATGAACCACAGGATCGGGTTGGCGATGATGTTGTAGAAGGCGTCGTAGGCCTCCGGGTCGCTGTGGACCAGCCGCACCCGGTAGTCGACGCCGCCCAGGGTCACCTCCACCGGGCCACCCGCCTCGTCGGCGACGCGGGCGTCCTCGTCGGTCATGGTCGAGCAGATCCAAACCGTGTTCGGCCGGTGGTCGACAAGACCCGTAAGGGCCGTGACCAGCCCACCGCCTCCGCGGCTGACCTCCCGCTCGCCCTCGTCGGTGCGCTCGAAGGACGCCGGTCCCCGGTTGGAGACGATGACCAGTGGCTGCTCGGCGCTCACGGCTGCAGCAGTACCCGGCCGGCGGGCGGCCTACTCGCCAGGTGCCGGGCTAGGAGCGACCCTCGAGGTCGCTGAAGACCCGCAGCCAGTCGAGCAGCAGCCGTGGGGTGAGGAACCGCTCGCGCACGTGCTCCTTGCCCGCGCGCCCCAGGCTCTTGCCCAGGCCGGAGTCGGAGAGGATCTCCTTCGTCCGCTGCGCGGCCTCCTCGGCGCTGGAGACCAGAAAGCCCGAGATCTCGTCCTCGATCTGCAGCGGGATACCGCCGACGTCGCCGCCGATGGTCGGCCGCGTCTTCCACAGGGCTTCGGAGACGGTGAGCCCGAACCCCTCGCGCGTCGACTTCTGCATCGCGACGTCCGAGAGCGACTGGAAGGCGTTGACCTCGATCGCCCCGACGTTGTTGAGGTTGTTGAGGATCTTCACGTCGGGGTCGCCCTGGGCATGCTCGACCGTGCGGTTGAAGAAGTCCCAGCCCTCCGGGTCGTCGGTCGCCATCGAGCCCACGAGGGCCAGCTGCAGGTCCGGGAAATCCTCCTTGACCATGCGGTAGGCGTCGATCACGCCCTGGGGGTCCTTCCAGGGGTCGAATCGCGAGACCTGGGTCAGCAGCGGCCGGTTGGGGTCGATGCCGAACTGGTCGCAGACGAAGGCCGCGTCCTCGTGCGAGAGCGCCATGTTCTTCGGGGCCAGCGGGTCGATGGCCGGGGGCATGATCCACACGCCCTCGGTGATCTCCGGCGGCACGTACTGCTGCATGTGCCAGACGCTGGCCGGGTAGCTGTCGACGTAGGAGCGGATCCGCTCGATCGCGCCGGGCTCGGGGGTCGAGAGATCGATGTGGCAGCGCCACACCCAGTGCTTGGAGCGATCGGGCACGTTGCGCAGCAGGGCGGCGGGCTGCGGGTCGTGGACGATGATCAGGTCCCAGCCGTCGCTCAGGGCGTCGGCGTTGAGCTTGTTGTACTTCTCGAAGATCTCCCAGTCTTCTTCGGTGAGGGCGTTGGGATCGCCCTGAAGCGCGTTGTGGAGCTTCTTGGTGACGTTGAAGAACTCCTCGCGGCCGAGGATCACGTGCCAGTGGGCGTCGAGGCCGACGTCGCGCATGAGCGGGATCAGCGTGTAGAGGATCTCCGAGACGCCGCCGCCGAACGCCGTGGCGCTCACGTGCAGGACCTTCTTGCCCTTCAGCGGTTCGGCCAGGCGGGTGATCTCATCGACCAGATGCCGACCGCAGAGATGGGCGTAGTCCGCCAGGATCTTGTGCCCGACGCTCACTTCTTGGAGCACGAGGCCTCCTCGATTCGGTAGACGCGGTGTGGGGACGCCCGCCCGGGGGTGTCCGGAGGGCGCGAACGATAGCTACGGGCCCGGGGAGGGGCGGTCAGGCGGCGTCGCGGACCCGGGCCATCCCGGCTTCGACGGCGTTGAGCACCCGGGAGTGCAGCTCCGCCGACGAGGCCGCCACGCACGACATCTGGAACTCGGGTCCCGATCCGAGCAGGGCCCGGTCGTCGAGCGGCGCGCCGGTGGCGTCGGTCACGATGGCTCCGCCTTCGCGAAGGATGAGCACGGCGGCGGCGAGGTCGTAGGGGGTGTTGTTGAGGATCGCCCCGTTGCCGATCTCCTCGAACCGCTCGCGCATGCCCGGCACCTCGCTCACCAGCCGCGGGCCCGGTTCCACGTAGGCGTCGAGCTGGCCGGTGAGGATGCGGGTGAGGTCGTAGGAGGCCGATCCCAGGTCGAAGGTCGAGCCTCCGACCGACGCCCCGTCGATCAGCTCGGCCAGCACCTCGATCGTTTCGCGGGCCGGGCGACCCCGCAGCCCGTAGACGAGGAACAGCCGCCTCAGGTCGACGGTTTGTGAGAGCGCGGGAGCCGGCGTGACGCCCTTGCCGCGGACCGCGACGAACTCGGCGCCCGTCTTGATCTCGATGATCACGCCGATCTCGGTGGAGCCGATGGTGGGCGTGCCCTCCATCGGGGCGGCCGCCACCGCCACGCACGCCGCCTCGAACCCGGCCATGGCCGGCCGGGTGCCGTCGATGGGGTCCACGATCAGGACCCATCGGGCCTCGTGGGTGTCGTCGGGCAGCACCAGTCCCCGGTCCTCGGAGTAGAACGCGACATCGGGCGCCCGCTCGGCGAGGAACTCCGCGAGCCGCTGTTCGGCCTGCTCGTCGACGGCGAAGGTCACGTCCCCGCCCGGCGCCGTGCCGTGATGGTCACGCCCGCGGACCGAGCCGAGCTCGGGGAGCACCGTCTCGCGCAGGTCGCGGGCGAGCTCGAGGCAG
Organism: Solirubrobacterales bacterium; assembly: GCA_050999155.1. Lineage (GTDB taxonomy): Bacteria > Actinomycetota > Thermoleophilia > Solirubrobacterales > 70-9 > JBPCPM01. The sequence goes on along the minus strand of JBPCPM010000153.1, from coordinate 24,952 downwards.
AGATCGCCAAGCCGGTCGCGGTCGGTGGCCGGGGCGCTCATCGCGCGTCGGGAACGTCGGCGGGCCGGGCGTCGAGCTTCACGTCGATCGTGCGCCGGTTGCCGTCGCGCAGCACCTCGACGGAGACCGTGTCGCCGACCTTGCGGGCCGAGATCGCTCCCGACAGGTCCGATGCCTTCTCGATCTTGGTGCCCTCGACGGCGAGCACCACATCGCCGCCCTCGACCACCTGCTGGCCCTGGAACTCGAACTCCTTCGAGCCCCCGCGGATCCCCGCCTTGGCCGCCGGTCCTCCGTCGACCGCCTTGGCGATCAACGCCCCGACCCGGGTCTTGAGCTTCAGGCGCTCGGCGAGCTGGGGGTAGAGGATCTGGCTGCTGACCCCGAGGTAGGGGTAGTCGGCGCGACCGTCGGCGTGCAGCGCCGCAACCGACCGCCGGACCGTGTCCGACGGCACGGCGAAGCCCACGCCCTCGCCGCCGCCGCTGGACGTGCGGATCTGCTGGTTGATCCCGATGACCTGCCCGTCCCCGGTCAGCAACGGGCCCCCGGAGTTGCCGCGGTTGATGGCGGCGTCGGTCTGGATTGCCCCGTCGATGCGAAAGTCCGTGAGCGAGTCCACCGACCGGTCGAGCGCGGAGATCACGCCGACCGACAGCGACTGCTCCTCGCCGAAGGGGCTGCCGATCGCGGCGACGGCCTGGCCCACCTTCAGCCGCGGCTTGTCGGCCACCGGCAGGGCACGCAGCTTCAGTCCCTCGGGGTCGACCTTCAGCAGCGCGACGTCGCTGTCGAGATCGAAGCCGACGATCTCTGCCTCGACGCGGTTGTTGTCGGCGAAGTCGACGTAGACGTTGGCGGCCTTGCGGACCTGGCGCCGGCCCTCGGTGACCACATGGGCGTTGGTCACGATCTCCCCGCCGGCGCTGAGCACGAAGCCTGAACCCAGGCCACCCGCGCGGTCGTCCCCCTGGCCTCCGGTGACCGCGATCACGGTGACGACCGACGGTCGGGCCCGGTCGTAGACACCCTGGGCGTCGAAGTCGCCGGCGATCGCCCGGGCCCGGTCGCCGATCGTGTCGGGTGCCGGCGATCCCCCGATCTCCTCGGTGTCGGACCCGCATCCGGTGATCAGCGCTGCCGTGGCGGCAAGTGCCACGAGGCCCACGCGCGAACGGGTCATGCCTGGCTGGGGCTGAGCACGGCCCGGGCCGCGTCGGGCGAGCGGACGGCGGGCAGGTCGAGGGCGAACACCGTGGCCCCGCGGCGGGAGGCAACGTCGAGTTCGCCGTGCATCCGCTCGGCCAGCTCGCGGGCGATGGCCAGCCCGAGGCCCGAGCCGCCGGTGCCGTCCCCGGTGAAGAACCGGTCGAAGATGCGATGTCGGGTCGCGTCGGGAATGCCAGGCCCATCATCGCGCACCACGACCTGGGATCGCCGTCCGTCGGTGGCGACCTCGAGGGTCACCGTGGTCCCCGGGGGGTTGTGGGAGATGGCGTTGTCGAGCAGGACCCGCAGGATCTGGGAAACGCGCCGCTCGTCGGCGTCGGCGATCACCGTTCCTGCGGGCGCGACGAAACCCAGCTCCGATCCGCGGGCCGCCGCGGCGGCCGCGAACTCGACCGCGGTGCGACGGCAGGTGCCCGCGAGCTCGACGGGCTCGCGGGCCAGCTCCATCGCGCCCGCATCGAGCTTGGACAGGTCCAGCAGCTCCGCCGCCAGCTTGGTCAGGCGCTCGATCTGCTCGCGCATTGTCGCGACGAACTCCCGGCGGGTCGGTTCGTCGAGGTCCTCGCTTTCGAGCAGCTCGACGAACCCGCCGAGGGAGAACAGGGGGGTGCGCAGCTCGTGGGAGGCGGTGGCGATGAACTCCCGGCGTGCGTCGTCGAGGCGTTCGAGCCGGCCCTGCATCTCGTTGAACGCGCGGGCCAGCTCCCCGAGCTCGTCGGAGGAGTCGACGACGATCTCCTGCCCGAACCGGCCTTCGGCGACCTCGCCGACCGCGTGCTCGAGGCGGCGCACGCGCCGCGCGACGGCCCGGGCCACGAACCACCCGACGAGCGTGGCCCCCGCGAGCGCGATCAGCCCGGCGATGAGGATCTGGCGCTGGATCAGGCCGACGTTCGCTCCCACGTCGGCCAGGGAGCTCGAGAACACGGCGACCCAGTCGCCCGTCGGCGCCTGGCCCACGGGCACCGCGACCTGGGCGAACCGCTGGCCCGAGATCTCTTCGACCGCATCGGCGCGGCCGCCCGTCGACAGCGCTTCCTCCGCGGCGGCGTACCGCGGAGCGACGGCAGAGCTCTCCGCGTCGGAGTCGCCGAGCACGAAGGTGGGCTGCCGGGATCCGGGGCGGGCGGCGAGCAGCGTCACGCGCGCGTCGCTGCGCTGGCCGACCTGGCGGACGAGCCGCCGCACGTCGGCGGCGGGTGGCAGGTCAACGAAGGCCGATCGCAGCGTCGGCGCGTCCTGACGGGCGATCTCGTTCAGCTGGTCGATCTTCTCGACGGTCAGGCTCTCGGTGAGCTGCGGCACGACGTACAGGTAGACGACGCCGACGGCGCCCGCGGTGATTCCGAAGAACAGGAGCGCCAGGCGGTTGCGGATTCCACCGGACGGGAGGAGTCGCCTCACAGGGGCTCCCGGTCGCGGAACCGGTAGCCGACGCCGCGGACCGTGAACAGGTACTCGGGGTGGCGGGGATCGCTCTCGATCTTCTCCCGCAGGTGGCGGATGTGGACGTCGACGGTCCGGGTGTCGCGAAACGCGGAGTCGCCCCACACCTGCTCGAGCAGCGCTTCGCGCCCGAGCACGCGCCCGGGTGCGCCGGCCAGCGCCGTGAGGATCTCGAACTCGACGTAGGTCAGCTCGACGTCGGTGCCGCCCACGGCGACCCGCCGGCGCGCCTGGTCGATGACGAGGTCGGCGATCTCGATCCGGTCCTCCGGCTGGTCGTCGCCGGCGCCGGCCATCTCGTAGCGCCGGAGCGCCGCCTTCACCCGGCTGCGGAACTCGCGCATGGAGAACGGCTTGGTGATGTAGTCGTCTGCCCCGATCTCCAGGCCAACGACCTTGTCGATCTCCTCGTCGCGGGCGGTGAGCATGATGATGGGCACCTGGCTGTGGGCCCGCAGCCGGCGGCAGACCTCGAAGCCGTCGAGCTCGGGGAGCATCAGGTCCAGTACCACGAGGTCGAACCGGCCTTCAGAGAAGCGGTCCAGCGCCTGACGGCCGTCGGCGGCCGAGACCACGTCGTAGCCGTCCTTGCGCAGGGGAAAGGCCAGCAGCGTCTGGACTGACTGCTCGTCGTCGACCAGAAGGATGCGGGCGGGCTCGGCCATCGGCGATCTTCCGACAATTGTAGGGACGGGCCGACCGCGCTCCGGGGTCCTGCCCGCGGCCGTGTCAGGATGCCGTCCCCGATGAGCCCGTCCGGCGCCATGATCGACCTGCGTATCTACCGGGCGGCGCTGATCCCGGCCGCCGTCGCGCTCGCGGTCCTGATGTTTTCCCTGCAGGGTCGGCCCGAGCCGCTCAACGGCTCCCTCGCGCCCGAGGCGTTCGACGGCGCCCGCGCCGCCGCGCTGGCCGGGCGGATAGACGAGATGCCCGGCTCGCGGGCCCCGGGCAGCCCGGGGACCACGGCGGTGGCGCGCATGGTCGAGCGCCGGTTCCGGGCGATCGACGGAGGGCAGGTGGCCGTGCAGCGGTTCTCCGGCTCGTTCGCCGGCACCGACCGCCAGTTCGAGAACGTCTCGGTCGTGCTCCCGGGAAGCAGCGACCGGCGCCTGGTCCTGATGGCTCCCCGGGACGGCCTCGGCGCGGCCGGACGTGCCGCGGCCGCCGCCTCGACCGCCGGACTGCTCGAGGCGACGACGACGCTGAGCCAGGCCCGCCGCCGCCGGACGTTCGTCCTCGTCTCCACCGACGGCTCGTCGGCCGGGGCGGCGGGGGCCCGGGAGTTCGCCGAGCGCACCGACGCCGAAGGACTCGACGGCGTGGTGGTCCTCGAGCAACCCGGGTTGCGTCAGTCGCGAACGCCCTTCGTCGTGCCGTGGTCGGCCGGACCCCAGAGCGCGGGCGCGCAGCTCGTCCAGGGGGCCCGTTCGTCCGTGCGCGCGGAGGTCGGTCGTGATCCCGGCGGGGAGGGCACCATCGGTCATTTCCTGCGCCTGGCGTTGCCGGTTGGCGTTCAGGAACAGCTGGTCCTCAACGAGCGCGGGTTCGACGCGGTGACCCTGACCTCGGGCGGGGATCTGCCGGGGTCGCGCACCGGCCCGGCCGATTCGGCCGAGCGCCTGGGAGAGTTCGGCCGGGCGGCCGTGGCGACGTTGCTCGGCCTCGACTCCTCGGCGTCGGAGCCCGAGCAAGGACCGGGGGCCTACGTTCCCCTGGCCGGCCAGCTGATCCCGGGATGGGCGCTGGAGCTGGTCGCCCTGACGCTGCTGCTGCCGCCGGCCGTGACCTCGATCGACGGTCTCGCCCGGGCGCGGCGCAAGCGCGAGCCGGTGCTCGCGTGGCTCGGGTGGGTCCTCAGCGCCGCCGCCCCGCTCGCCGGGGTGCTGGTGCTCGCCTACCTGATGGCCCTGGTGGACCTGATCCCGCGCCCGCCGTTTCCCTTCGACCCGGCGCGGTTCGGCCTCGACGCCGCCGCCGTGGCCGCCCTTGTCGTGCTCACGGCCCTCGCGGTCGCGGGAACGGTTCGCGCCTGGCCCCGGCTGGCGCCGGACAGGGTCGGCTCGGTCGCCGGCCAGGGCCCGGCGCTCGCCGTCGTGTTCGTCTTGTCGGTGACGCTGCTGGCCCTGTGGGTGGCCAACCCGTTCCTCGCCCTGTTGCTCGTCCCGGCCGCCCACCTGTGGCTGTTTGCCGCCCTGCCGGAGCTGGAGCTGCGACCCGCCGCGGCCGTGACCTTCGCGCTGGCCGGCGGCGTCCCCATCCTCGTGGGGATCGCCTACGTCGCGGTGAAGCTGGGGGTCGGCCTCGCGGTCCCCTGGCAGCTGGTGCTCATGGTCACCGGGGGGCACGTCTCGGTGTTCGTGGCGCTGCTGACCTGCGTGTTGGCCGGCTGCCTGCTGTCGGCGTTTGCCGTGTCGCTGGCGCGGCGGCTGGACCGCGGCGGGTCGCGGTTCTCCGCGGCCGGATCGGCGCCGGACCCCGTGCAGGCCGAACCCACCTCGCCCGAGCCGAGCCCCGCGGCGACGGACCCCGGGCTTCGGGGTTGATCGGACGTACGCCGACACCGGATCTCGGCAGATGTCGCACCTGCGGGCGGCGGTTTCACGCAGCGAGCGCGAGCGGCCGACGACCGGAGCGAAGCCGGTGGCTACGGTGCCCGTCGTGACCGTACGCCCCGGCTCCCACCCTGCGACCCCCCGAGAGGCCATGATCATCGATCTCCGTCAGCGCATCACCGAAGGCGCGTACCGCCCCAGCCCCCAGAGCGTGGCGGACGCCATCGTGTCACGCCTCAAGGCCGGCGACGGCCGGGCGCCAGATGCTCGTAGCCCCCGGCGTCCGGCCGGACCACCCCGCCGCTGAGAAGGCGCACCCCCGCTCCCGGGGTGATGGTCCCAATCGTCGTCAGCGTGGTCCCCGTCGCCTCGACCGCCTCGCGGGCGGCGTCGACGGTGCCCGCATCGAGGCAGCACAGAAGCTCGTAGTCCTCGCCTCCGAGGACCAGATCGGCCGCGTCGATGTCCGACAGGAGCGCCACCTCGGCGACCCCGGCGTGGACCGGTACGCGGTCGAGGTCGATCTCGACACCGGCCTGCGACGCCTCGGCCAGCCGGCCGGCGTCGATGCCGAGCCCGTCGGAGATGTCCATGAGAGCCCGCGCCCCTGCGTCGGCGAGCGCCCGCCCCGCGGCCAGCCGTGGCTGCGGTCGGCGCTGGCGGTCGAGCAGTGGGTGGGCGAGCCCCGGATCCAGATCACCGCCATCGGCAAGGGCCAGGCCGGCCGCGGCTCCGCCGAGCTCCCCGGTGACGGCCACGACCTGGCCCGGGCGGGCACCTGAGCGCAGGACCGCGCCGCGTGGCCCGAGCGAGCCGGAGACGGTGACCGCGAGCCACAACACGGGGCAGGCCACCACGTCCCCTCCGGCGATGGCGGTGCCGGTCTCGCGCGCCACCGCGCCGAGCCCCTCGAACATGGCCTGCGCTTCGTCGGGGCCGAGGTCGGGTGGGACACCCAGGGCGACGTAGGCCTGGCCGGCGGCCCCGCCCATGGCGGCCAGGTCGCTGAGGGCCTGGCCGAGGGCCTTGTGGCCCACGGCCCGCGGGTCGCCGTCGGCGCGGCGGAAGTGGACCCCGTCGACGATCGTGTCGACCGAGACCGCTCGCGCCGCCCCACCCTCCACGACCGCGCCATCGTCTCCGGGTCCGACCAGCAGGTCCGGCCCGGTGGTGGGGACAGCGCGCAGCAGCCGCTCGATCAGCTCGGACTCGGAGAGCACGTCGTCCATTGTCGCCGCCAGGGGGCCGAGGCGGCGGGGAGTACGCTGAGGCCGCCGCCAGGCCCGGTGTGGTCGTCGGCCCATGCCCGTGAACCCGCCTTCCGATCGATCTGCCGTAGGCGCTCCGTCCGCCGAGTCGCGACCAGCCCTGCACCGGGTCGGCGACCTCGGCGCGCAACTCGGGCGGGGAGGGGGCGCAAGCCGCCGTGGCCGCTACGCACTGGGCTTCGGCCTGGCCGCGCTGATCTTCGGGTTCCTGGTCTGGACGGTGGCCAGCCAGTGGTCGGAGCTGCGTCGCGCCCAGGTGGGCTTCGATGGATGGTGGCTCGTGCCCGGGGTGGGACTCGTCGGCCTGTTCTACGTCCTGATGGGCTACGGCTGGGACCTCGTGCTGCGGTTCTTGGGCTACGAGCTCGCGCCCGCCCGCGCCCAGATGGTGTGGGGACAGTCGCTGCTGGCCCGGTACGTGCCCGGCAGCGTGCTGTTCGTCCTGGGCCGGGTTCTGCTCGCCGAGCGCGAGGGCGTGCCCCGCCGGGCCACGCTGGCGAGCGTCGTCTACGAGCTGGGCCTGCAGTTCGCGGCGGCGGCGATGGTCGCGTCGTACTTCTTCGTGGACCATCCCGATCTCCAGGATCAGCCGGTGCGCTGGGCGGTCCTCGTGATCGTGCCCGCGGCGCTCGTCGGGTTTCACCCCCGGGTGTTCGGGCCGATCGCCGACGGCATCCTGCGGCGCCTGGGCCGCGACCCGTTGCCGTCGGTGATGCCGTTCCGAGGCGTGGCCGTGATGCTCGTCTTCTTTGCCGTGGTCTGGGTCGTGATCGGCGTGGGGCTGTTCTTCGTGGGCCGGGCGATCTTCCCCCTCGAGGCATCGGTGCTGCCGACGCTGGCGGCGGCCCAGTCGGTGGCGTTCATCGCCGCCGTGCTCACGGTCGTAACCCCGAGCGGGCTCGGGGTGCGCGACGGCGCCTTCGCCTGGGCCGCCGCGGTCGCCGTGCCCGGGGGATTCGCGGTGGCCGCCGCCATCGCGATCGCCTCTCGGCTGGTGATGACCGTGGTCGAGCTGGTCTACGTCGGCGTGGTCAGCGCCCTGGGCCGCCGGGCCGGCCTCGACCTGCACCACGAGCCGGTCGACGCTCCCGCACCGGACCGCTCGGCGGATGCCGAACGGGTGGCGCCGGGCCGCTGAGGGCCGCTCAGGCAGGCGCCGGGTCGCCGCGCCGCCACACGGGCCGCCGCAGCCAGCCACGAGGTCGCCGGTGCCGGCGGTCGCGCAGACCGTGGCGCCGCAGCCCGGCCACGACGAGGACCAGGTAGGCCGCAAGCAGGAGGTTGCGTCCGGCGAGCGGTACCACGAAGGCGGTGCCCAGGTCGACCTGCACGGCGTAGCCGTGATCGATCAGCAGCCGGGTCGTCCAGGTGGCGAGGACCAGCAGGAGGTTGGCCGGCGAGACCCCGAACGCGGCCGCCGAGAGCGGCAGCATCCACAGCAGGAACTGCGGTGAGAGCACCGGCCCCAGGACGACGAACACGGCGATCGCCGCAGTGGCCGCTTCGACGGGCGGGACGCGACGGCGCCACACCATCGTCACAACGGCCAGGTAGCCGAGGCCGGTGAGCAGCGAGGTCGCCACCCGGGCCAGCTCGGCCCCATCACCGGCGATGTTGAAGCTGCCCGACGTGAACACCACCTCCAGGTCGGCCCCGAAGGCCTGAGCGCCGATCAGGGCCGAGGACGCCAGCGTCTCGATCTGCAGGGCACGATCGGTGTGGTAGAGGACCGCCGAGCCGGCCTCGTCGCCGATGCCGACCACGAGGCCGGCGGCAAGGGCCATGGGCGCGACCAGGCCGGCCAGAGCCCGCAGCGGCCGCTGTTCACCAGCGGCGAACAGGGGCGCGAGCACCAGCGGGTAGGCCTTCACCGCGCCGCCCAGACCGAGCAGGGCCCCCCAGGCAGCCGACCGGCCCCGCTCCCGGGCCAGGGCAGCGGCCAGGGTGAGCGCGGCGGGCACGAGATCGAACCGCGACAGGGGCAGCGCCTTGAGCAGGAACAGCCCGGCCGAGAAGATCACGAGCGCGCCGAGCATGCGGGCCGGCCGGCGCCAGAAGGCGGCTACCAGCAGGCCGACGATCAACAGGTCGAAGCCGACCATCACGCCGCCGAACACCTCCCGGTAGGCGTCGGCCGTGCTGTTGGTCGCCGCTTCCGGTCCCAGCAGGATCGGCAGCGCGAGCGGGGGGTACTCGAAGCCGACGTCGCCGTACGGGGACAGGCCGCCGAGGATGGAGATCGCGTCCGTGCGAAAGACCTTGTCCAAGATGAACGACGGCGCTCCTACCCGCCGCCCCATCAGCCACAGGTGCGCGAGCACCGCCACCGCGGCGATGGCCCACGGCGGGATGCGATCGGCACGGTCGCCCAGCCGCCCGGCCCAGCCGGTGGAGGGGTCGCTCACAGCGGGATGCGGTTGATCAGCTGGAAGGCGCACAGCGCGAGCGTAAGGGCGGCCAGCGGGCGGTCGCGTCCCAGGGCGGCGAAGGGCAGGATCCAGATCACGTACCAGGGCAGCAACCACCCGGTGGCGAGAAGGAGGGCGAACCCTGCCCACCCTGCGGCGCGCACCCAGTCCGCACCCTGCGACGTCCACCAGGCAAGTCCCGCGACCACGGGCGCGAACAGCGCGGTGGCCAGGCCCCGCATCACGCCCAGGTCGACTCCCGCAATCCGTGAGAGCTGGGCCGGCACGCTGTAGCGGCTGGTCAGGGCCTGGTTCTCGCCCACCAGGGCGAACGAGCTGAGCACGTCGGTGCCGAACGCCGCGAGCGAGACGAGCGCGACCACGCCGACCGCCCCCACGGCTCCCGCGGCGACGCCGGTGCGCTTGCCCGGGCGGGCGCCCAGCACGGCAAAGGGGAGCGCGAACGCGCCCGACGCCTTGATCGCCGCCGCTCCGACGATCAGGGCGCCGCCCGTCCGAGCCCGTCCCGCGGCGATGGCGGCGATGGCGAACACGAGCCCGAGCGCGAGCAGCCCGTCGTTGTGGGCCCCGCCGACGACGTGGACGAGGACCAGGGGGTTGAGCGCGACGAACGCCACGGCTGCCACGGGGTCGACGCCACGAACCGCGGCCAGGCGCCCGACGAGCGCCGCGGTGCCGGCGACCGCGGCTGCGGCGACGGCCTTGAGCGCCCACAGCGCCACGGGCACGCTCGCCGCCCCCAGCGGGAAGGTGATCAGGCTGAACAGCGGCCCATAGGCGCTCGTCGTGTCGCGCCACCCGACGTAGGCGACGACGACGTCGCCTGGGGCGTCGAGCGGCACCGAGGAGTACGGGCTCAGCCCGTCGACGGCCAGCCGCGCGTAGGCGATGTAGCTGAACACGTCCTGGGAGAGCAGGGGCGGCGCGAGGGCGAACAGGACCAGCAGCCCCGTGGTCGCGGCCCGGATCGTCCTGCGACCCAGCGCCGGGGCCCCGGCCACCACGGCGAGGTAGGCGGCGAACGCCACGACCAGCGCCACCAGGTAGGCGGCCCCCGAGATGCCGAGCCCGCTCCCGAAGGGCCCTTGAAGCCAACCGGGGGAGCCGCCGACCGTGGCCGGGACGAGGTCGTCGCCGGGCGCGGCGAGCAGCAGGCATGCGACCGTGAGGCCGACGAGTCCGGCACGCCCGAGCCGTCGGCGGGCCCGTGTGCTCACGGACAAGCTCCTATCGGTGGGAGATCAGCGCTGGACGCCGGGGGCGTAGAGCCGAGGATCGTAGCCCTCGTAGTCGTCCCCGCCCGCCGAGTTCGACCCGGCGCCGCCCGTCTTGCCCTTGCCGGCCGTCGGCTTGCCCGTCTTCGGGTCGATGCTGGCCGCGCCACCGCCGCTCTTGGCGTACTTGCCGTTGAACGGCTGCCATTGCACGCCGCTGGAAGGCCGGCTGAAGCCGTTGCACTCGCCGCGCTTGGCCTGGTTCATGAACCGGCCCCAGATCTCGGCGGGGAACGTGCCGCCGGCGACGTCGATGCCGTGGATGCCGCGCATCGGCTGCAGGGCTTTCGGGTAGCCGACCCACACCCCGGTCGCGAGGTTCGGCGTGTAGCCGACGAACCAGGCGTCGTTGAAGTTGTCGGTCGTGCCGGTCTTGCCGGCGGCTGGGCAGCCGATCTGTGCCTTGGTGCCCGTGCCCTGCTGGACGTTCTGCTCGAGGATCTTGGTGACGGCGTAGGCCTCGGCGTCGGTGAACACGCGTTTGCGCTTGGGCTTGCCGATCTCCTCGGTGCGCCCGTCGGGGAAGCGGACCGAGCGGATGGCGATCGGCTTGTTGCGCACTCCGCCGGAGGCCAGGGTCGCGTAGGCGTTGGCCATCTCCAGCGGCGAGACGCCCTGGCCGAGGCCGCCGAGCGTCTCCGAGGGGACCGACTCCAGCTCGCTGGTGATTCCCATCATCTTCGCCGTCTTGGCGACGTTGTCGGGGCCGACGTCGAGCGCGAGCTGGGCGTACACCGCGTTGTCGGAGCTCAGGGTCGCCTTGGCCAGGCTGATCGACCCGCGGTAGGTGTTGTCGTAGGTCGAGACCTTCCACTCCCCGTAGCCGGGCAGGTTGGCCACGAACGGCTTGGACACGTACGTCGTCGTCTCGGGGTTGGCCTTCTGGCGGACCGCGGTCAGCAGGGCCATCGTCTTGAAGGACGAGCCGGGCTGGCGCTTGCCCTGGGCGGCGAGGTTGAACTGCTTGTGCTTGTAGCGCCCCGAGGAGGCCATGGCCCGGACGAAGCCGGTCTTGGGGTCGATGGCCACGACGGCGCTGGACGGGTCGCCGCCCTGGTTGAGGATCCCGTCGATCGCCTTACGGCCTTCCTTCTGGAGCTTGGGGTCGATCGTCGTCTTGACGCGCAGCCCGCCCTTGCGCACGTTGTTGACGCCGTAGCGACGGATCAGCTCTTCCTTGACGTAGTCGAAGAAGAAGGGCTCGCGGATGTTCGTGTACTTGTCGCCCTGCTTGAGCCCAAGGCCGGCCTGGATGGCCTTCTCGGCCTTGGCGGTGGAGATGTAGCCGAGGTCGGCCATCTTCAGCAGCACCTCGTTGCGTCGCTCGATGGCGGCCGTGGGGTTCTGGAAGGGGTTGTACTGCGACGGGGCCTGGGGCAACCCGGCGAGCGTGGCCGCCTCGGTCAGCTTGAGCTTGCGGGCGGGCTTGGAGAAGTAGGTCTGCGCCGCGGCCTCGGCCCCGACCGCGGTGCGGCCGAGCACGGTGCCGTAGGAGACGGTGTTGAGGTACTTGTTGATGATCCAGTTCTTGGAGTGGACGCCCTCGAGGTCCTCGGCAAGCGTGGCCTCGCGGATCTTGCGCGAGATGTTGCGCGAGTTGTCGTCGATGTAGAGGTTGCGCACCAGTTGCTGGGTGATGGTCGAGCCACCCTCACGCGTCTCGCCGGCCTCGACGTTGCGCACCGCGGCCCGGGCGATGCCGGGCAGGTCGACACCGCCGTGGCTGTAGAACCGCTCGTCCTCGATGGCCACGGTCGCGTGGCGCAGCGCGTCAGGAATCCGCTTGGAGGAGACGGGGGTGCGGATCTCATCGGACTGGATGTAGCCGAGGCGGCTGCCGTCGGCGGCCAGCAGCTCCGAGCTGCTGCCCTTGTCCACGGCGTCGAGCCCGTCGATGTCGGGGGTTTCGGCGGAGACGCTGAGCACCCAGCCAATCGCGCCGAGCAGAATGACTGCGACGAACATGCCGATGACGGCAAGGCCGATCAACGGGCTGGGCCCGGATTGGCGGCGCTGGCGTCGGCGAACTCGTCGAGACATATGGGCAAAAGCGTAGCGGTGCGGCGCCATCGTCTTGCCGGGCCGCGCCTGGCCCCGAGGACTTCGTGACCCGCCGAGCCGGCCCTGCCGGGCGTGGGCCTTGCCAGTATCTGGTCGTGCTCGCCGGCTCGCGAATCCCCCTTGTCGCCTTCGTGGCCAGTCGCGCGTACGTCGCGGCGGTCGCGGCGCTCACCGTGCTGCTCGGCGGCACCCACGCCACCAACCCGACGCTGTACGACCCGGCCGGCCTGGCCCGGCCGTTCGGCGGTTCGGCGTCCGGTGCCCTGGTCGGGGTGTGGGCCCGCTGGGACGCCATCTGGTACCTGCGGATCGCCGTGGACGGCTACGACCCCGACGGATTCAGCCCGGCGTTCTTCCCCCTGTACCCGGGGCTGTCGTGGATCGTCGGGCTCGGCATCAGCCGCGAGACGGTGTTCCTCGGCGGACTGGCCGTGGCCCTGGGCTCGTTCGCGGTCGCGCTGTCGCTGCTGTTCCGGCTGACCGAGCTCGAGCTCGGTCGTCGCGCGGCGACCATCGCCGTTCTGGCGATCGCCGTGTTTCCCACGTCGGTGTTCTTCTCCGGTCTGTATACGGAGAGCCTGTTCCTGGCGCTGTCGGTGGCCGCCGTGTGGTTCGGGCGCACCGACCGCTGGTGGCTGGCCGGCCTGGCGGCGGGCGCGGCCACGGCCACCCGCAGCGCCGGGCTTGCCCTGCTGGTGCCGTTGGCGCTGCTGTACCTCCTGGGGCCTCGGGGGACGGGGTCCGGCGAGCGCCCGTATCTCGGTGTGCGACGCCGAGAGTCCGGGCCCCGGACCTACCCCCTCGGACGCGACGCCGCCGCCCTGGCGCTGGTCCCGGTCGGCTTGCTCGCCTACGTGGGGTTCCTGGCGGCGGCGGGCGGGGAGCCGCTGCGTTTCGCCGACGCCCAGGAGCTGTGGCAGCGCGAGATGGTGCACGCGGGCCCGGTGCCCCTCGGCCCGCTCGGGGGAGTCGCCCTCGGCACGCAGGCCGCCTTCGACGGGGCGCGGGAGATCGTGACGGGCGCCGCGCCCACCGCCCTGTGGAGGCTGGACGGCGGCCCCGTGTACCCCGCCGCCCAGGCGGTGGAGCTGTTCGCCTACCTGTTCGTAGCGGCTGTCGGGATCGTCGGTGCCCTGCGGCGCCTGCCTGTCGCCTACGGGGCCTACGCGGCCGTCGCGCTCGCGCTGCCCCTGACCTATCCGGCCGACGTGACGCCGCTGTTCTCGCTGTCGCGGTTCGTCGTCGTCCTGTTTCCGGTCTTCATGTGGTTCGGTGCGGTGGCCCGGACGCCGCGCCGGTTGTGGCCTCCGGTCGTGGTCTCGCTGGTGCTGCTCACATGGACGACCGCGCGCTGGGCGAGCTGGCAGTGGGTGGCGTGACCGTGGCCGGCCGGGGGCGGGCGACCGGTAGGCTGCCCGGCCTGGACGTCCGCACCCGTGATCCGCGCCGTATTCATCGACGCCCTGGGCACGCTGGTCGCCCTACGCCCGCCGTGGGAGCTGCTGGCCGATGCGGTTCCGGAGGCCGATCCGGCGGATCTGCGCCGGGCCGTCGAAGCTGAGATGCGCTACTACAAGGACCACTGCGACGAGGGCCGCGACGCCCAGAGCCTGGCCGCGCTGCGCCAGCGCTCGGCCGAGGTGCTTTCGGCCGAGCTGGGCCACGAGGTGGACGCCGAAACCCTGATGCGCGCGATCCGCTTCGACGCCTACCCCGACGCCGCCCCGGCGCTGCAGACGCTGCGGGCGCGAGGCCTCGCGCTGCTGGCCGTCTCCAACTGGGACATCTCGCTCGCCGGAGTGCTCGACGAGGTCGGCCTCCTGGCCGGGCTCGACGGGGTGGTCACGTCGGCCGCGGCGAGGGCGCGCAAGCCGGACCCCGCGATCTTTCGCACCGCGTTGCACGAGGCCGGCGTGCGGGCCGCCGAGGCACTGCACGTCGGCGACAGCGCCGAGGAGGATGTCGCGGGCGCCCGGGCCGCCGGGATCCGGCCGCTGCTCATCGACCGTGAAGGGGGCGGCGACATCGGAGCGCTCACCGAGATCGAGCGGCTGCTGTGAGGGACCGCGAAGCCCCTTCCTACCGGGCGCCCGACTGGGTCGACGAGGTTGACTCCAGGCCCTATCGCCCCGAGCCGCACCACCAGCATCTGCAACCGGCCGAGCGGCCGATCCCCGGCAACCCCTTCCCCCGCAAGGCAGGCGAGGGCATGCAGCACGCCAGCTGGAACGCGGGCATCGCCTTCGCCGGCGTCATGCTCGGCATCGGGGCCGGGCTGCTGATCGTCCCCGCGATCGTGATCGGCATCCTGGCGGCGTTCCTCGGGGGGGACATTCTCTCCGAGAATCCCTCGACGCGGGTGCCGCTCGTGGTCGCTCAGCTCGCAGGCCAGGCGGTCATGCTGGCCATCGTCGTCGGATTCGCCCGTGAGGACGGCGACACTCTCACGAGCCTCGGCCGCCGCTTGGGCTTCGTGCGGCCGCGGTGGAGGGACGCCGGATGGCTGCTCGCCGGCTACGTCGCGTTCTTCGGCTTCGCGCTCCTCTACGGCAGCCTGTTCGAGCAACCGCAGCAGGACGACCTGATCGAGAACCTCGGAGGCAAGTCGGGCACGCTGGGGCTGATCCTCGCCGCCCTGGTCATCGTGGGCATGGCCCCGGTGGCCGAGGAGACCCTTTTCCGCGGCTTCTTCCACGGAGGCCTGCGCCGCAGCCTGCCGTTCTGGTCGGCCGCCCTGATGTCCGGCGGCCTGTTCGGTCTCGTCCACATCGGTGGCGTCGAGGAGTTCACCCTCACAGCGGTGCTCTCGGTCGTCCCGTTGCTTGCCGTCTTCGGGCTGATCCTGGCCTGGCTGTACGAACGGACGGGCAGCCTGTGGCCGCCGATCGCGATGCACCTGATCAACAACGCGATCGCCTTCTCCCTCGGGGTCTGGGGCACCGGGGCCGTGCTCGCGCCCGGTCTTCTCGCCTGAGCCGCCGGCCTGCGCCCTCAGCCCATGTGGCGCTCGGGAACGGGGACCCTGGCGCTGGCCCCCTGCTGGCGCTGGCGGAGCCGTAGCTCGGCGTCGATGGGCTCGTCGTCGTCCTCGTCGCCGGGCGCGTCGGGGGTGCGCTCGGCGATCCACCGGGCTCCCGGCGTGTCGGTCAGCCCGTGCAGCAGGATCGAGGCGAACACGGCGAGGGCGGCGATATGGAAGATCTTCTCGCTGTTTTGCACCCCGGAGGCCAGCACCAGCAGGGCGAAGCTCATCGTGGCCACGCCCTTGGGGCCGAACCACGACAGGAACAGGCGGGTGGCCATGTTCTGACGGCTGCCGATCGTTCCGAGCATCACGCCGATCGGCCGGGCGACGAAGAAGGTCACGGCCGCGACGACCAGCCCGGCCAGGCCCGCCTCGTCGAAGCCCGAGGTCGTCAGCGTCGCGCCAAACACGACGAACACCCCGAGCTTGACGATCTGGGTGAGGTCGTCGCCGGAGATCAGGACGAACGAATCACGCAGGTCCGGCCGCAGGATGCCCAGGGCGATGGCGCATACGAACACGGCGATCAGCCCGTTGCCCTCGGGCGGGAGGCTGGCCACGCCGTAGGCTGTGAACGCGGCGCCGAGCGCGTACAGCGACTTCTCGTGGTCGGGCATCTCGTCGTGACCGCTCAGCAGCGGCTTGACGAGCCGGTCCACATGCGAGGCGGCCCAGGCCACGACCAGGCCGGTCGCCAGGCCGAGCATCACGTCCTGGAGCACGAACTCCCACCAGACGAAGTCGTCCTCGATGCCGAAGCCCAGCGCTGCGAGCAGGGTGATCACGGCGGGCAGGGCGAGCCCGTCGTTGAGGCCGGACTCGAGGTTCAGCGAGTGGCGGATCTCCCGCGGGACCCGCTTGTCGCCGACCACCGAGGACGACAGCACCGGGTCGGTGGGGGCGAGCAGGGCCCCGATGAGGGCACTCTCGGTCCAGCTGAGGTCGGTGACCAGGTGTGCGGCAACCGCGGCCAGCCCGCCGGTGATCGGCATCGCGATCAGCAGCTTGCGAGCCGGCAACCTCCAGGCGCCGCGCAGCATCTCCTCGTCGACCTTGAGCCCATCGGCGAAGAGGATGAGCACGAGAGCGAGGATGGCCAGCTCCTCCACGAACGTCGACTCCGGGTCGAACTCGAGAAACCCGAGGCCGACGTCACCCAGGACGACGCCCGCAACCACGAACAGCGCGGTGAGCGACACGAACGTCCGCCGGGCGAGGCCGGCGATCAGCGCGCCCGCGGCGAGCAGGAGGCCCAAGGCGACGAGGGCGTGGACGAACGAATCCGGAAGGGTTCCCGCTGCCAGGGTCACGGCGGGGCACCATAGCGGCGTCCCCAGGGCGGGCAGCGGCGGAAGCGGCCGCGGTCTGAGTGCCGTGGCCCGTACCGTAGGCGCCCCATGGGCCAGCCGCCGGAGAGCACGACCCCGGGCGGTGAGCCCCCCGATCCCGAGCAGCCGCCGGAGCTCGACCGATCCCGCACCGCCACCGCCAGGCGGATCGGGCGCAACGTCTCGCTGCGCGCGCTCGGCGACATCATCTCCAAGGTCGCGACGCTCGTCCTGTTCGTGGCCATCGCGCGCGAGCTCGGGGAGGACTCGCTCGGCGACGTCGTGTTTGCCCTCTCGCTGGCGGCCCTGGTGATCGTCCCCGCGGCGCTCGGCACCGAGGAGCTGATGGGCCGCGAGGTGGCGCGCGACTTCTCGCAGGTTCATCGCTACCTGCCGAACCTCGTCGCCCTGCGGACCGTTATGACGGTGCCGCTGCTCGCCGGGTCGGTCGGGGTGCTCGCCGCGCTCGGCTACACCGGCGACGAGCTGCTGGTCGTGGTGCTCGTCAGCCTCGCGGTGGCCTTCGAGAGCCTGGCCATTCCGTGGCAGTCGGCCTTTCAGGCCTTCGAGCGCCTGGGGCTGGTCTCGGCGAGCGTGGTGGCCCAGCGTGTCGTG
Organism: Solirubrobacterales bacterium; assembly: GCA_050999155.1. Taxonomy (GTDB): domain Bacteria; phylum Actinomycetota; class Thermoleophilia; order Solirubrobacterales; family 70-9; genus JBPCPM01. The sequence goes on along the minus strand of JBPCPM010000153.1, from coordinate 7,721 downwards.
TCCACGACCATCGGGGTCGCGGTGCTGGCCAAAGGCGGCGACGTGCTCGCGGTGGCCGTCGCGTTCCCGGTCGGGTCCTTCGTCGGCTGGGCGCTCGCCGTGTACCTGATGCGCAGCCGGATCGTGCGAATCCGTTGGCAGCTCGATCCCTCCGGGTGGGGGTCGCTGATCCGCCGGGGCATCCCCAACGGCATCGCCGACCTGGCCTTCACCGTCTTGCTGCGGGTGGACTCCGTCCTGTTGGGGTTGCTGCGAGGGGGTGCCGACAGCAACCGGCAGGTCGGGCTCTACGGCGCGGCCTTCCGCCTCATCGAGTCGACGATGTTCATCAGCTGGTCGCTCAGCGGCGCGCTGTTCCCGTGGTTCTCGCGCAGCTCCGACAGCCACGCCCGCGGGTACCAGCTGGCGCTGAAGGCGTCGATGACGCTGCTCATGCCGCTCGCCGCCGGGCTCGCCGTCCTCGCGGGGCCGGTCGTTGAGCTGCTCTACGGCGACCGGTTTGCCGGAGCGGTCCTCCCGATGCGGATCCTCGCCGGGCTGATCGTGCTCTACGGCGTCAACCAGCTCGCGGTCGCTGTGCTTGTCGCCCGCGGCCAGCCGCTGCGGTTCGCCCGGCTGGCCGGTGGCGCCGCGGCCCTGAACATCGCGCTGAACCTCGCCCTGATTCCGCCGCTCGGGGCCGTGGGCGCCGCCATCGCGGCCACGGCCTCTGGCGTTGCGCTGGCCGCGGCCGGCCTGCTCGCCGTCCAGGGGGTCCTGGGGCGGGTGAACATGCTGCCGGTCGCGCTCGGCCCCGCCCTGGGCGCCCTGGCCATGGTCGCCGTCGGCCTGGTGCTGCCGGCGGCGCTGTGGCCGACGGCACCGGTCATCGCGATCCTCTACCCCCTGGTCCTGGTGGCGATCGAGCGGCTGGTGTTCCCCGACGATCTGGCGATGATCACCGGCGTCCTGCGCCGGCGGGGCGGAGACGACAGCTAGAGCTGATCCTCGCGGCCACGACGGTGATCGGCTGCGATCGCCGCGTGCAGCGCCACCTGGCTGCGGGCCCCTCGGTGGGCGAAGATCGACCGCGGCACGTAGCGCTCCTCGGCGCCGTAGGAGTACTTGTAGTCCTCGCTGCCGACCGTGAAGTCGAACCACGTGCGCCCCGCCTCGATGCTCTGGCGGATCCCGTACACGTCGGTGATCTTGCCGATTCCCAGGTTCGTGAACTCGAGGTCGAAACCGCCGAGCTCGCGGTAGAACGTGGTGCTGTCCTGGTAGTTGATGTAGATCCCGGCCTGCTGGTCGTCGGCCAGCACCTCCCAGACCACGGCGAGGCCCGCCGGCACGAGGTCGCGCACCAGCGCGGTGGTGAAGTCGCGAAACCGGGGAACGATGTGGGTGCGGGCGATCGTCATGCCGCGGCCGTCCCACTGGTCCTTGCGTAGTTGCTGCCAGCGGGCCACGGCCCCGGGCAGCTCGGCCGGGTCGGTCACCTCGCGGATCGTCACGGTGCCGTTGTCGACCTTCTTGATCGCCCGGCGGAAGTTCGACCGCCGGTTGGAGCTCAGCCTGGCGAGCCACTCGTCGAAGGTCGCCGGGAGGCGGACGGCAGGGCAGGGGATCCACGGTCGTGTGTAGGCCCGCAGGTCGCGGTGGCGCTCAAACGCCGTGTGCGTGTCCGACCAGGCCGGCAGGCAGGTCAGGTTCAGCAGATCCCACGAACCGGCGTTGGCCAGCAGGCCGGCGATGGCCGCTTCGACCACGGACTCCCTGTGGTTGTCGTCGGCCACGATGTCCCAGTAGTCGGCCGGGTCGGAGCCGAAGGCGCCCAGCACGCGAGCCGGTCCGCGCCGGGTCAGCGCAAAGGGCGCGATCCCGAGGAGGGTGCCCCACGCGTCACGGACGGTCAGCACCCACGGCTCGCCCATGTCCGGGTAGTGCTGGACCCAGGCCCGGGCCCATCCGGCCGAGCTGAACGGCATCGCGCGCGAGTCGCGGCCGAACAGCTCCTCCCACTCGGGCAGGAGGGTTTCGAGGGTGCCGGTGACGACCTTGACGCGCAGCCGGTCCGAGGGGGAGATGGAAGAGTCGCCGCTCACGGGGCGGTCACGCTAGCGAGCGACGCCGACGATGCCTGTCCTCGGGAGCCGTACCGTGGTAGAAACCGAGGATGCTCCCAGGGAGAGCCGTGACAGGGATGGTCGTGGCCGGGGCGCTCGTCGCCCCCGCCGCCGGTGCCGCCGAGCCGTCGGCCGGTGTTGACAAGGCCGCCGTCGGCCAGACGGCGACGCAGGCCGCGCCGACGGTCGCGCCAAGGTCCGAGCCGGCTTCTGCCGCGACGGATTCCGGTCCGGCCCCCCGCAGCTCCCGAACGGCGCCGCAACGGCCTCGCGTCACCGTGAAGCTGGGCGGGGTCGAGACACGCTCCGGCCGGCGCCTGGCCCGGCTGGGGGACCGCACGAGGGTCCGTGTAGTCGTGCGTCCGTGGCAGCCGGGAACCAACGTCGAGCTCACAGGCGCCCGCAGCGGCCGAACATTCATGAAACGGGTCCGGGTGGCCACGAAGGTCCCCGGACGCGACGTGGGTGTCGTCACGGCGAGCTTCCTCCCCCGCGCCGAGGGCAGGTTCCACCTCTCGGCTCGGGCGGCGGTCTCCAATGGCCCGATCAGCCAAACGACGACACGGCGGTTCTCGCTGGTCTTCCCCCGGATCACCACACGCACATCCGGATGGAGGGCCAGCGCCCTGCAGCGCCTGCTGGCCCGCCGCCACTACGCCGTCCCGCGCAGCGGTCGCTACGACACCGGTACCCAGCGGGCGGTGCTGGCCTTCCGCAAGGTCAACGGCCTGGGCCGCACTGCGGCGGTCAACGACCGGGTGTGGCGGACGATCGTGGGCGGGGGAGCATTCCGGCCCAAGTCGACCCGCCGCGACGGGCGCCGCCGGGCCGAGATCGACATCTCCCGGCAGGTGATGGCCCTGGTCCGCAACGGACGCGTGTACCGGACCTACCACGTGTCCACCGGTTCGCCAAGGACGCCGACCATCCGGGGCCGTTTCCGTGTCTATCGCCACGAGGCCGGCACCAACAGCCTGGGGATGATCTGGTCGGTGTACTTCCGCGGCGGCTACGCCATCCACGGCTACAAGTCGGTGCCCAGCTACAACGCCAGCCACGGCTGTGTCCGTGTGCCGCCGCCGAACGCGCGCTCGATCTACCGCTGGATGCGCCGCGGCGACCACGTGCACACCTACCGTTGAGCCGGCAGACGGGGACCGCCCGAGGGAAGGCCGAAGCGACGCTGCTCGCTGAGGTGCGAGAGCACGCGCTGGTCATCGGCGAGGTCGTGCTGTCCAGTGGCGCGACAGCCCAGTACTACGTCGATGCCAAGCGCGCCCTCCTGCGCCCGGCGGGGCTGCGGGCCGTCGGCACGCTCGTTGCCGCCGAGGCCGCCGAGCGGGGAGCGCAGGCCGTCGGCGGCCTGACCATGGGCGCCGACCCCCTGGCCTGTGCGGCCATCGCCGATCCGGCCGGCGATGACCTCGTCGCCTTCTTCGTGCGCAAGGACCGCAAGGCCCACGGCCTGCAGCGCTGGATCGAGGGCCCGATCCTCGAGCCAGGCACGCGGTGCCTGGTCGTCGAGGACGTGGTCACCACCGGCGGCTCCACGGTGCAGGCCATCGAGCGGATCCAAGGCGACGGCCACGAGGTCGTCGGTGTGGTCGCGGTTCTCGACCGCCTGGCCGGGGGGGCCGAAGCGATCGAGCAGGCGGCGCAGGCCCCCTACCGCACGCTGCTGACCATCGACGACATCCACCCGGACCGCCCCGACCGCTAGCCAGACCGGGGATTGAACGCTGGGCGGCGCTGGGACCCCCGTGAGCGTTCAGCCCCGAACCGTCCGGCCGGTGGGACCGGGGAGTGGACGCATACCGGCGTTGGAGCCCCTCCGAGCGTTCAGCCGCGCGGCCGTGGCTGGTTTTTCGGCTGTAGGGACGGGTACCCCCCGGTATCCCCTACCCGAGGAGCACGAGATGGCAGACGGCAAGGAAAAGGGCCTGTTCGACAAGGCCAAGGGCCGCATCAAGGAAGCCGCCGGTGACCTGACCGGCAACAAGGGCCTGCAGCAGCAGGGCCAGAAGGAGCAGAACCGCGGCCAGGCCAAGGAAGAGCTCGACGAGGCCCAAGACGAGATGGCCGACAAGGCTGTCGAGGTCAAACGCCGCGAGAACTGAGGTGGTTCCGGGGCACGGTCGCCCGCAGCGGCCGCGCCCCGACTATTACCGGAACCCCTTCGAGCCTTCAGCCCCCGCAGCCGGGGCGACGGTGAAAGCAGCCACGAGCATGAAGTCCACGAAGACGATCGACGCGGCGTCCACGATTGAAGTGTGACGCCACCAAACATGGGGCCGCCAGCCGATAGCAACGCCCCGACCTGGATTCGAACCAGGGGCCTACTCCTTAGGAGGGAGTCGCTCTATCCAGCTGAGCTATCGGGGCTGGTGGTCGGGAGCGTAGAGGCTCGGCGGGGCGGCATCCGCGGCTCGGCTCACGACTCCTCACGGTCCCCGTCATCCTCGGGCGCATACAGGCTCTCCCGGGCCAGCTCCTGGCCCTTGGCGCCGTACAACGCCACCTCGCACAGCAGCTCGTCGCCGCCCACCTCGACCACGTCGGGGGCCACGAGGGTGAAGAGGCTGTCGGTGACGTCGGCCTGGTCGACGGTCTCGCCGTCGACCTCGGCGGTGGCCACGACCGCGCCGGGTACCAGCGGCGCGCCCCAGATCAGCGTCACGTCGGCCGCGCCGTGCAGCGCCGACCAGCGGCCGATCACGTCGTCGTTGATGTCGACCTGCCAGTCGGGGTTGTCGGCGGCCAGCACGTCGGTGAAGTCCAGGCGGGCGACCAGGCCACGGGGCTCGCCCTCCGGCGGCCGCACGTAGGACACGTGACCGTAGTACTCCAGCGGATCCTCGGCCGGGCTCGTCGTCGCCTCGCCGTCGCCGGCCCCGCTGGTGCTCTCGTGCGCGGTGAACGGCTGGTAGACGCGACCGCCCCAGCGGCGGCTGGGAAACCAGCGGCCCTCGCCCGGTTCGCCGGCGCCCTCGGGAAGGTCGGGCATCCGCGACCACGCCTTGAGCACCTCCTCGCCGAGCAGCCGCGCCCAGCGGCCGTGCGGCTGACCCTCGTCGGGCGCGTCGGCGAGATACCGGGGGACGGGACGTCGCTGTGGTCCGCTCATGCGTGCTCCAGGGTCCGGAGGTCCTCGGCGGCGCGCTCCGGCGGGTAGATGTTGATGTCGACGCCGGTCCCGAGCTCGAAGCCGGCCTTGATGGTCAGGCGCGGGGCGATGTCGACGTGCCAGCAGAAGGCCTCGGTTCCGCGCGGTGCCGTGCGCACCCAGATGTTGAGCTGCGGCGGTCCATTGAATCGCCGCGCCAGCAGTCGCAGGGCGTGGCCCATCATCGCCGCGCCGCGGTCGTCGTCCTCAAAGCGCGGCTCGGGCGAGCGTGGAATGACGCGCAGCTCGAACGGGGCGCGTGAGGCCCACGGGGCCACGAGCAGCGCCTCGTCGTCGTGGGCGACCAGCCGCTCGCGGCGGCGCACCTCCTCCGCGGCGATGTCCCCCAGCAGGTTCGCGCCCTGGCTTTCTTGGTTGTAAGCGCCGAACCGCTCGCGCTCGCGTGCCACCGCGGCGGGCACGAACGGCAGCGCGTACAGCTGGGCGTGGGTGTGTTCGAGCGAGGCACCGGCCACGGGACCTTCGTTGACGATCAGGTGCAGATACGCGGCGCCGGCGTGCGCGCGCATCCGCTGCCGCCACATCGCCACGGCAGCGTCGACCTGGCCGGGCTCGAGATCCGACAACGCTGTGTGGTGGTCGGGCCCGTTGATGATCACCTCGTGGGCGCCCTGGACCTCGCGGCGACCAAACAGCCCCGGTGTGCCCCGTCGTTTCGACGAGGTTGCCATCGGGTCGATGGGCCCGGTCGACGGTTGCGCGCCCTCGCCGTCGGGGCTCGACAGCGCCGGGTAGAGGTTGGGAACCGACCGGGTCACCCAGCCGGGGCCGTTCTCCTCGCCGCCCTCCGGGCGCTCGGCGTCGGTCTCGGGGGGTGTCTTGTCCTCCCGCCCGGCGCAAAACGGACAGCGGTCCTGGGCGGAGGCGGGAGGCCGGCGCGCCGCCCCCGCGAAGTCGTCGGGCCGCTCGGCCCGCGCCGGCGCCAGCAGCACCCGCAGTCCGGTGAGCTGATCGATGCGCGCCTCGGAGCTCACGCCAGCCGCTTGGCCATCGGGAGGTGGTCGATGCCCTGCTCGCGAAACGGCTCGCCCGTCACGGTGTAGCCGTGGTGCTCGTAGAAGCCGCGCACCGTGTCCTGGGAGTGCAGCGCCACGGCCTCCGATCCCGCGCGGCCTGCCTGTTCCTCGGCGTGGGCGAGCAGCTCGCCGCCGATGCCGTGCCCGCGCCGGTCGGCCTGCACGGCCATGCGGCTCAGGCGGGCGGTCGCGCCGGGCAGCACCCGGCAGGTGGCGACCACGTCGTCGTCCTCCACGACGATGAAGTGGCGCCCCTCGTGATCCCGTCCGTCGGTCTCGGCGGCCGGGTCGACCCCCTGCTCGGCGCAGAACACCGTCCGGCGAAGCGACCGGGCCGCAGCAAGCTCGTCGGCCTCGGCCGCCTCGCGAACCAGCCGGGTCAAGACCGCGATGGCGGCAGATCCTCGAGGTCCGGTTCGTCCGCCGCGAGGTCCTGCTCAACGGGGGCCGGAGCGCGCAGCTTGGGGGCCGGGCTGTCGGGCTCGGGCGTCGCGGCCTTGATGGTGCCCAGCCCGTCCATGAGCGGCGTGATGAGATCGAGGGGCAAGGGGAACACGATCGTCGAGTTCTGGTTGACGCCGACCTCGATCAGGGTCTGCAGGTAGCGCAGCTGCAGCGCGACCGTGTTCTGGCTCATGACCTCGGCCGCCTGGAACAGGCGCTCGGAGGCCTGGAACTCGCCTTCGGCGTTGATGACCTTCGCCCGCCGCTCGCGCTCGGCCTCGGCCTGGCGGGCCATGGCGCGCTGCATGTTCTCGGGGATCTCCACGCCCTGGACCTCGACCACCGAGACCTTCACGCCCCACGGTTCGGTCTGCTCGTCGACGACCTGCTGGAGCTCGGAGTTCAGTCGCTCGCGCTCGGCCAGCAGGGTGTCGAGCTCGGCCTTGCCGAGCACCGCGCGCAGCGTGGTCTGGGCGATTTGGCTCGTGGCCAGGAGGAAGTTCTCGACCTCGACGATCGCGCGGTTGGCGTCCATCACCCGGAAGTAGGCGACGGCGTTGACCCGGGCCGGCACGTTGTCGTGGGTGATGACCTCTTGCGGCGGCACGTTGAGCGTGACCGTGCGCAGGTCGACGCGCACCATCCGGTCGACGAACGGGATGAGGAAGATCAGGCCGGGGCCCTTCTGCCCGATCAGGCGCCCGAGCCGGAACACGACGCCGCGCTCGTACTCGCACCAGATCCGCACCGACGATGCGAGCACCACGATCGCGATGAACGCGACGATGGCGATGACGGCGATGACAACGCCCATGGAGAACTCCTTAGGTCTGGGCCGCTTCGGGCCTGTCGGTGGCCGAGGGGCTGACGATGAGCGTCAGGCCCTCGACTCGGTCTACGCGGACTCTACCGGCCCTGATCGTGCCCGCCGGGTCGGCCGGGCGGGCACGCCACAGGGCACCTTCGATGAAC
>JBPCPM010000151.1:0-5560 GCA_050999155.1 Solirubrobacterales bacterium | reverse complement strand
GGCCGGTGCCCCGGGGGGCTCCTCGCTCCCGGCGCCGTCGCCGGCGGCCCCGAAGGGCTCGCCGATCAGGGCGGCGATCACGGCAGCCGCGATGATGCCTACCACGAGGGCGAGGGCCACCGCCCGGACGGCCAGCCGTCCCCGTCCCCGTGGGCGGGACGCGGAGCCGGGCGGGGAATCGACACCAGCGACGGGTCGGGGCGGCTCGCCACCGCCCGAGCCGACGGGACGACGATCGGCCGGCGTCGCGACGCCGGCCGGCGATCCGCCGCGGTCTCCGCCGGCGGCGGACCCGCCGACGCGCGTCACCACCGTCTCGTCGCCCAGGATCGCGGTGGCGCTCGTGTCGGAACCCATCACCCGGGTCGCGTCGTCGTCCGGAGCTCCCGTCGCCGCCGTGGCATCGACGAGCTCGGTGCGCGCGTCGTCGGCGGCCGGGCGCCGGGGCGCGAGGACCCGGACCGGGCCGGGCGTGGCGCCGCCCAGGGCCTCGGTCGCTGCCGAGACCAGCTCGGAGGCCGTGGCCGGCCGGTCCGCCGGGTCCTTGGCGAGCGCTGCCGCCACGACGCTGTCGAGGGCCTCGGGCAGCCCTTCGACCCGGGCGCTGAGCGGTTCGGGCTCGGCCTCGAGGTGGGCGATGGCCGTCGCGATCCGCGTGCCACGCCGAAACGGCGGGAGCCCGGTCAGCGCCTCGTGGAGCACGCAGCCCAGCGCGTAGATGTCGGTCGCCGGCTCCGCCTTGCCTCCCCGGATCTGCTCCGGCGCGGCGTAGTCGGGCGTGCCGACCCACTCCCCGCCTCGGGTGAGCCCGGGGTCCGAGCCCTCCCGCCAGCTCAGCCCGAAGTCACTGAGGTAGGCGTGGGCGTCGCGGTGGCGGGCGATGAGGATGTTGCCGGGCTTGACGTCGCGATGGACGAGCCCCCGCTCGTGGGCGGCGTCGAGCGCCGAGCCGACCTGGGTGAGGACCGCGAGCGCGCGCGCCGCGGTCAGGCCCTCCTCGCGCTCGAGCTGGCCCAGGTGCCGGCCGTCCACCCAGCGCATGACGATGAACAGGCACCCCTCGAGGTCGCCCGCCTCGTAGATGGGGATGACGTTGGGGTGGTCGATCGATGCGGCGAGCCTCGACTCGCGCGTGAAGCGCTCGCGGAAGTCCGGATCGGCCTCGAGCTCGGCCGAAAGGACCTTGAGCGCAACCGGCCTTTCGAGGGCCAGATCCGTGGCGCGATACACGACGCCCATCCCTCCACGACCGGCGACCGCCTCGATCCGGTAGCCGCCGAATGTGGTGCCGGGAGTGATCTGATCCATCGCCATGTGAGGGTAGTGAGCGGGGGCCTCCGGCCCGTGCGACAATCGCGGCGGGGGAACCGCGATCGCCGATCAAGCCGAGACGACGACCTATCGGACCTGCCCGCTGTGCGAGGCGACCTGCGGGCTGGAGATCACGCTCGCGGGCGACCGGATCACCAAGGTCCGCGGTGACGACGCCGACGTCTTCAGCCACGGGTTCATCTGTCCCAAGGGCGCGTCGCTCGGGGACCTGCACGCCGATCCGGACCGCCTGAACGCGCCGCTGGTGCGCCGCGACGGGGAGCTGCGGGAAGCCACCTGGGAGGAGGCGTTCGCCGCGGTGGCCGAGCGCCTCGGACCGATCCTCGAGGCGGGCGACCGCAACGCCGTCGCCGCCTACCTCGGCAACCCGAACATCCACAACCTCGACGGACAGCTGTACCCGCGCGTGCTGCTCAAGGCGCTGGGCACCCGCAACGTCTTCTCGGCCTCCTCGGTCGACCAGCTGCCCAAGCAGGTCGCCGTCGGGATGATGTTCGGGACGGGCCTCTCGGTGCCGCTGCCCGACATCGACCGGACCGACCACCTGCTGATGCTCGGGGCCAACCCGCTGGCGTCGAACGGCAGCCTGCTGACCGCCCCCAACATGCGCGGACGGCTACGGGCCCTACGCGAGCGCGGCGGGCGACTCGTGGTCGTGGACCCGCGCCGGACCCGGACGGCCGAGCTGGCCGACGAGCACGTGGCGATCCGCCCCGGGACCGACGCGCACCTGCTGCTGGCCATGGCCCATGTGATCTGCGAGGAGGATCTCGTCGATCTCGGCGACGTGGCCGACCACGTAGAGGGGCTCGAGCGCGTCCGCGAGCTGGCCGCGCGCATCACCCCCGAGCAGGCGGCGGCGATGTGCGGGATCGAGCCCGGCACCATCCAGCGGATGGCCCGCGACCTCGCGGCCGCCGGACGCGCCTGTGTGTACGGGCGGATCGGGACCACGACCCAGCGGTTCGGCACCCTGGCGAGCTGGCTGATCGACGTGCTCAACGTGCTCACCGGCAACCTCGACCGCGAGGGCGGGGCGATGTTCCCCCGGCCGGCGGCCGGCGCAGCGAACGCCACCGGGACGCCGGGCCGGGGCAAGGGCGTGACGACCGGGCGCTGGACCAGCCGAGTCCGCGGGCTTCCCGAGTCGTTCAGCGAGCTGCCCGTCGTTGCGCTGACCGAGGAGATCATGACCCCGGGCGAGGGCCAGGTCCGCGCCCTGATCACCATCGCGGGCAATCCGGCGCTCTCGACGCCCGACGCCGATGCGCTGCAGCAAGCCATGGCCGGGCTCGAGTGCATGATCAGCGTCGACCCCTACCTCAACGAAACGTCGCGGCAGGCCGACGTGGTGCTGCCCCCGCCCTCGGCGCTGTACCGCTCGCACTACGACCTCGCCTTCTACCAGCTGGCCATCCGCAACGTGGCGAACTACTCGCCGCCGTCGCTGCCGCTGCCCGAGGGCGCGATGCCCGAGTGGCAGATCCTTCTGCGCCTCGCGGCAATCGTCGCGGGACAGGGGACCGACGCCGATCTCGAGGGGTTCGACGAGCTCGTCGCCCGCACCCTGATCGGGCGCGAGACGGCGATGGCCGAGTCGCCGATGCACGGGGCGGACCCCGACGAGGTCCTGGCCACCGTCGCGCCCCGCACCGGGCCCGATCGCCTGCTCGACATCCTGCTGCGCTGCGGTCCCTACGGCGCGGGTCTCGGCTCGGGCGCGGCGGCGAATGGCAGCCCCGCGCGCCTGACGCTCGACCTGCTCGAAGGCGAGCCCCACGGCATCGATCTCGGCCCGCTCGCGCCCCGGATCCCGGAGATGCTGCGCACCGCGTCGGGGCGGATCGAGCTGGCACCCGAACCCATCGCAGAGGACGTCGATCGCCTGGAGGACTCGCTGGGCGAAGACCCCGAGCAGCTCGTGCTGATCGGGCGGCGCCACCTGCGCTCCAACAACTCCTGGATGCACAACCTGCCGACGCTGGCCGGTGGCCCCGAGCGGTGCACGCTGCTCTGCCACCCCGACGACGCCGACCGGCTCGGGCTCGCCGACGGTGGTCAGGCCCGCGTGGCATCCCGCGTGGGCGAGATCGAGATCCTCGTCGAGGTGTCCGACGAGATCCGTCCTGGCGTGGTCAGCATCCCCCACGGCTGGGGCCACGACCTGCCGGGGGCCCGCCTGACGGTGGCCGCCGAACGCCCGGGCGTGAACACGAACGTCTTGACCGACCAGCAGGCTGTCGACCCCCTCTCCGGCAACGCCGCCCTCAACGGCGTCCCGGTGACGGTGGCACCGGCCTGACCGTCCCCACCCCAACCTCGAACCGCAGGAGGCAGACATGGAGCCGACCTTCACGGCCGACCCCCCCGAGCTGAGCACGATCAGCCTCGAGATCGACGGACCGATCGCGACGATGACCCTCGACCGGCCCGACTCGATGAACGCGATGAACATCGAGATGATCCAGGAGCTGCCCCGGATCGCCTCCTGGCTCGCCGACGCCGGCGAGGCGGCGGGCATCCGCGCCCTGGTCGTGACCGGCGCCGGCCACGCCTTCAGCGCCGGCGGCGACGTGAGCATGTTCCGCGAGGGTCTCGACGACGAGAACAACGACCTCTCCCAGGCCATCCGCTACGGCGCCGACGTCCTGCACCAGGCGATCGTGGACTTCCGCCGTATCCCCTTTCCCGTGGTGGCGGCCGTCAACGGCGCCGCGGCCGGCGCCGGCTTCTCCCTGTCGCTGATGTGCGACACGAGGCTGGCCTCCGAGAACGCCTTCTTCGTCGTGGCCTACGGCCGCATCGGCGCCTCGCCGGACGGCGGCATGACCTACTTCCTGCCCCGGCTGCTCGGCCCGGCCCGGGCGACCGAGCTGATGCTCAACGACCCGATCATCCGGGCCGACGACGCGCTGCAGATGGGCATCGTCGCCGAGGTCGTCGACCACGACGCCCTGGCGGACACGGCACGCGCCAAGGCCGAGGAGCTCGGCGCCAAGGCGCCGCACTACACGCGGATGGTCAAGAAGCTCGTGGCCCAGAGCCTCGACAACTCCCTGGCCGACCACCTGCAGATCGAGCGCCACGGCATCGCCGACTCAATGAGGACCGAGGACCTCAAGACGGGTGTCTACGCCTTCATGGAAGGCGAGACGCCAGAGTTCACCGGCCGCTAGTCCAGCCCCGCGGGTCGAACCCAACGATCTGCCCCCCATAGCGTGGGTTTCGAAGGGCTCGGCTGGTGCGGCGGGTGGCTACCTATGCAATGCTTGGGTAGATGGAGACCGTGTCGTTGGGAGAGGCTGCGGTGGCGCTGGGGGTCAGCGTCGACACGCTACGTCGGTGGGACGGGGCCGGGCGGATCCGGACGGTCCGCGACACGCGCAACCGGCGGCGGGTGCCCGCCTCCGAGATGGAGCGCCTGAGCACCCGGCCGTTGCGCGAACCGGCCGGGGCCGGCCTCTCTGCCCGTAACCGCTTCGACGGGGTCGTCCGCTCGGTCGAGATCGACGGTGTCATGGCCCTGGTCGAGATCGAGGCGGGCCCGCACCGGATCGTCGCGGCCGTCACGCGCGACGCCGTCGAGGAGCTCGGCCTGGCCCCCGGGGTGCCGGCCACGGCCGCGGTGAAGGCCACGTCGGTCCTGGTCGAGCGCGCCGACGCGCCGTGAGGACCCGAAGTTGTCGGACTGGCACGCCGAGAGGCCGTGTGCCCGTGCGCTCGCCCTGGAGCCGTGCCGCGCTCGGCGTGCTGGGCCTGCTCGCCCTGGTCGCGACGGGTTGCACCGCGAGCGGGAATGGCGAGCCGACCCTGACGCTGCGCGTGCTGGCCGCCACCTCGCTGACCGAGGCGATGCGCGAGTTCGCCGCCGGGTACGAGCGGCGCCACCCCGGCGTGCGGGTACGACTGTCGTTCGCCGGGTCCGACCGCCTGGCGGGCCAGATCCGCCAGGGTGCCCGGGTCGACGCCTATGCGGCCGCCGAGCAGCGGCTGCCACACGAACTCGCGCGCGAGGGGCTCGTGGAGACCCCGCAGGCCTTCGCCGCCAACACCCTCGTGATCGCCCACCGGCGGGGCGGAACAGCAATCGACGGGCTCCGGTCGCTGGCCCGCCCCGGCGTGGGCGTGGGCCTCGCGGGGGGCAAGGGTGCAACTTCGCAACAACAAAGACCGAAAGGCGGCAACCCACCCCCGCCCCACAAACCAAAAGCTCCCGCAACAACAACAA
>JBPCPM010000115.1:0-4216 GCA_050999155.1 Solirubrobacterales bacterium | reverse complement strand
CCTACCCACGATTCCGGACGGGGAACCGCCTTCCACGTTCTCGATCGAGGACGATCGTAGATCAGCGTCGACGTCCTCGGTAGCCAAAACCCAAGCCGCCGGTGAGGAGCAGGACGACGACGAAGGCGGCAAGCACCCCGGCCGCAGCCCGCAGTGCCACCAGGCGCGAGTCCTGAGCCTCGTCAGCTCCACAACGGGGAGCCGACCGCCATCTGGCGGCGAAGGCAACACCGAGCGAATGTGCGGTTCGGACATCGTCGCGCTCCGCCCTCCGGCGGGAGGAGCGGGGCGTGTGCAGGGCTTCGTCACTGAACAGCAGGGACTCGTCTGGCGCGCGTCGGCTGAGCGAACCAACTTGGCGTCGTCACGGACGGTGCGACCGTAGCGACGACGCCTCGGTATCGGCGTGTGCCGGGGACCTACGGCTCCGGGACAGCGTGCTCCGGTGCCAGATCCTGCGCCGCCTCCGGCTCTACACCCTCGGTGACGGCGACCGCCGGTTTGCCCTCTTCCTTGCGCCAGATGCTGAACGCCGCCGTCACCGCGCTCAGCCAGGCGATTCCGAGGATCCAGCCGCCGAGGACGTCGCTGACGAAATGCACCCCCAGCATGAGGCGCGAGGCGCCGATGAGCACGACGAGCAGCCCTGCCGCGGACCACGCGAATGCCCGCCACGCGCGGGACACCACCGGGAGGAGCACCAGCAGGAGCACGCCATAGGTGACCATCGACGACATCGCGTGGCCAGACGGAAAGCTCTTGCCGAAGGCGTGGGCCAGGGGCTCAGTGAGTTCGGGGCGCGGCCGGTTGACCGCTATCTTCACCGCGGAGTCCACGAGGCCGCCCCCGGCGACCGCGACCACAAGGTAGAGCGCCAGCCTCCGTCGGCCGCGGACAAAAACATAGATGCCGGCCAAGGTCACGATGAAGGCGAGCCAGAGCGGCTTGCCGAGGAGGCTGACGCGATCGAGGATGGACACGAAACCCTGCCGTTCCAGCACCCACTCGTGAATGGCCTCGGCCATTCGGACGTCCCAGCGGGTGAACGGTCCCTGACCCAATACCTCGAACAGCAGGTAGGCGAAGGGCACGGCCACGAGCACGACGGCCAGGCCGAAAAGCGTGGCCCGCAGGCCGAAGCGCGCCTTGGGGTCGAGCCGGCGCTGCAGGGACTGGGGTAGACCCCGGTTCATGCAATTGCCTCTACCCCGTTCATGAACGGGGCAAAGCAAGCTCGGCGGTGGCGCACCGCGCTGCTGTGGGCGGCCGCGGCGCGCGTCGTGATGAGCCTCGCCGCGATCCCGCTGGCGCCGTTCCTCTATCGCGAGCATTTCGTTGTGCTTGTGCTGCTCCGACCGACGAAGGAGGTGCTGCTCGCGGCCGGTTTCCTGGTCCGCCAACAAGATGTGAGCCTGCCGGTCGTCCTGGCCGCTGCCATCCCGCTGGCCATCTTTGGGGTCTGGCACTTCTATTGGCTGGGGCGATCGTGGGCGAAGGAAATCGAATCTGGCCGCGGGCTCCCCCGCCTCGCCGGGCGGCTCCTGCCGAGGGACAGGATCAAGAGGCTCGGCGAGGTCCTGGACGCGAAAGGCAAGCGCGTGGTTGTCGTCGGCCGGCTGGCGAGCTTCCCGTCCGCGTTGCTCGGGGCGGCCGCCGGGGCGTCGGGTATGTCCTCGCGCGACTTTCTGCCAGCCGACGGCGTCGGTGGCGTGTTGTCGATCGCCGAGGTCGTCCTGGCGGGCTACATCCTCGGAGAGGCCTACAAGGAGGCCGGACCATGGGTGACCGGGATCGGCGTGGTGCTCCTCCTGGCTTTGCTCATCGGAATGGGGCGGGCGCTCACCCGGGGTTAAGGCTCGCGCTTGGGGACGTAGACGCGAAGCGGCCGATCCCGCTTGCATACGATGAACTCCTCGGGACCGTCGAACGTCTCGCCGTCGCGGGCCAGTCGCAGCGGTCCCTCGTGGGACCGCACCCGCAATTCCTTCGCCGTCCAACTCTCGTACACGCGACTCCGGCCCAACCTGCCGGTGAGCACGGCAAGCAGTAGCCGCAGCCTGGCGTACGGCTGGGTGCCGTCGACAACACGGATGTCGAGCTGGCCGTCGTCGAGCCTCTCGCGCCAGCTCGGCGCAAAGCCTTCGGGGTGGTAACAGCAGTTCCCGATGAAGATCATCCAGAGCTTGCGACGCCGGCCGTCGAGTTCCACATCGATCGGCTCACCGCCACGGAGCACGTGCACCAGACCGAAGAACGCGGCCGGCCATTTGCCGAACTTGCCCTCGAGCCGCTCGCGGGCGTCCACGAGATCGGCGTAGGCCCCGAAGCTCGCGGTGTTGAGAAAGGGTTCGTCGGCGATCGTCGCCAGGTCGACGGCGACGGCCTCACCCTCGGTGACCGCGACGATGGCGTCGCTGACATCCTCGAGGCCGAGATCGTGGGCGAAGTGGTTGAGCGTGCCGCCGGGGATCACCATCAACGGCTTGTCGTGGGCATCGGACACCGCGGCCGCAGCGTTCACCGAGCCGTCGCCGCCGCTCACTCCCAGCGCACAGGCGGCGCTCTGCGACGCCTTTTCAAGCGCGTCCGAGAACTCCATGCCCTCGCCGACTTCGAGCACCTCAGCTTCCGGGAGGCACCGCCGCAGCTCGTCGGCCGGACTCTTGCTTAGCGCGCTGCCGGCAGACGGGTTGACGACGATGCTCAGACCCCGACCCTCCGGCGACGGGTCAGCACCGACGCTGGTCAGCGCAGGACGGATCTCGGCGGGGGTTCGCGGTGCGACGGGCCAAAAGCGACGGGTGGCCAAAGCGACGGCACCGCCGACCGCCGCGCCGGCGAACACATCCGTCGGAAAGTTGGCTCGGGTCCGCACCCGACTCCAGCCGACGGCCGTCGCCAGGACTCCGAGGGGTACGGACAGGCCCGGCAGCTCCTGCGCGGCGCCAACTGCGAACGCCGCTGCGGACGCGGTATGGCCCGACGGAAACGCACTCGACTTGGGTCGCCCTCCGAGCGGCCTCGCCCGGAGGGCGATCAGCTTGGATGGTCGGGGGCGGCGGACGACGACCTTCAGGAGGCCGTTGGTCAGCGCCGAGGAGAGGGCGACTGATAGCAGTCCTCGCAATGCGGCGCGCCGGCCGAACCGTCCACCGACAGCAGCAAGGCACGCGGCGGTGCCGAACCACAGGAGCGAGGCGCTGGTAGCCGTCGTCCCGGCGACGATGCGGTCAAGGACGGGGTCCCCGCGGCGAACGATCTTGTGAAACGCGGCGACAGCCGCGCCGCGGACGGGGCGAAGCTTCATCAAACGCTGGCGGCGGCTGGCTGAAAGCCAGGCCCGTCCAACGGATACAGCGTCGGTAACCATCTGGACATGGTGCAGCGCCGAGGGAGCACCTCGCATGGTTTTCAGCGGTGTAAGCCCTTGAACAGGGTGAACGCACCTGGGCACGCGGCGTGACGTCGTCGATCACCCGTATCCGGCGTTCAGTTGAAGTTGGGCCTCTACGTAGGCCCCGAGTGCCCCGGGACCGGCGTCGAGTTCATGGTTGGATCTGACCATGGCGTTCGCAGTTGTGGTGTCCGGGGGGCGCTGGGCGCCGGCAAGACAACCCTCAGCATCCGCTTGGCTCACCGGCTCGACGCGACCGGTCAGTCTTGAGCAGAAGTTGCGGGCTTGTTGGGTGACCCAGGGCCCGACGGGATGGGCGGTGATGCCGGCGAGATGAACCCTCCGGGTGTCGAGCTCGATGAAGAACAGGACGTAGAGCCGTCGAAGCAGCACGGTGTCGAGGCTGAAGAAGTCACAGGCCAAGAGGCCCTTAGCCTGAACTCGGCAGAACTCGGTCCAGGTGGGCTGGGAGCGCCCTGGGCAGGGGGTTCTTGGTCGGCCGGGTTGTCGGTGCGGATAGGTCCAGCGCCGGCGCACCAGGTCCCGGTGCCAGCGAAGCAGGGTCTCAGGTCGGACGAAGAACCGCGCTCGTCGTCGGTGGGGGAGCAGGCGCCACGACAGCCGGATCAGCTGGGTCAGCCGCAGGAAGACGAGGTATAGGAACCGGAGCGCCATGCCGCCATCCTGCCCGGCCATCCCTGGGGCTGGAAGTGCTCGTCAGCGGGTGCGGACGGGATTTTCGGCACCCACAGGCGGAGGATTCCTACTCGTCGTGGTTTCCCCCGATAAGAGCGCCGAGGTTGCCAGCGCTCTGGTCATGGC
>JBPCPM010000093.1:0-9200 GCA_050999155.1 Solirubrobacterales bacterium | reverse complement strand
TGACGCCCGATGGATCTCTCCCTGTCGCCGTCCGAGCTGCAGTTCCGCGACGAGGTCCGGGCCTGGCTTGCCGACGCCCATCCCGGTCCCGAGCCCGGCGACGACGAGGAGGCCTTCGCCCACCGGTTGCAGTGGCAGCGGCGGATGCACGCCGACGGCTGGGCGGGGATCAGCTGGCCTGCCGAGTACGGTGGCCGCGGCGCGACGCTGATCGAGCAGGCGATCTTCAACGAGGAGCTGGCGCTGGCCAAGGCGCCGTCGCCGGCCAATGTCCTCGGGTTGGCCATGGGCGGGCCCACGGTCATCGCCCAGGGCACCGACGAGCAGAAGCAGCGGTTCCTGGAGCCGATCCTCTCGGGCGAGGAGATCTGGTGCCAGGGGTTCTCCGAGCCGGACTCGGGCTCGGATCTCGCGTCGCTGAAGACCCGGGCCGTGCGCGACGGCGACGAGTGGGTGATCAGCGGCCAGAAGGTGTGGACGACGCTGGCCCAGCACGCCAAGTGGTGCATGCTCGTCGCGCGCAGCGACGCCGACGCCCCCAAGCACAAGGGGCTCACCTACTTCTTGATGGACATGGACCAGGACGGGGTGGAGGTCCGCCCCCTGCGCCAGATCACCGGCGAGGCCGAGTTCAACGAGCTGTTTCTCGACGGTGCCCGGGTCCCGCACGACAACGTCATCGGCGGCGAGGGCCAGGGCTGGCACGTCGCGCTGACCACGCTGATGCACGAGCGATCGACCCTGGCCTTCGGCCTGCAGGTCGGGCTCAAGAACGCGCTCGGGCGCCTGTTCGACCTGGCCCGCGAGACCCCGCTCGGCGACGGCCGCGCCTCCGACGATCCCGTGATCCGCCAGCAGCTCGCCCAGCTGCTGATCGAAAGCGAGGTCCTGCGCCTCAACGCCTACCGCGGCCTGACCAAGATCATGACCGAGGGGGTCCCCGGCCCCGAAGGCTCGCTGCTGAAGTGGCACTGGTCGGAGATCAACCAGCAGCTGACCTCCCTGGCCATGGATATCGCCGGTCCCGCCGGCACCCTGGCCGCCGGGTCCGAGCACGCGCCGGCCGAGGGCCGCTGGCTGCACGAGTACCTGCGTGCCCGGGCCAACTCCATCGAGGGCGGCACCACGGAGATCCTCAAGAACATCGTCGCCGAGCGCGTGCTCGGCCTGCCGAGGATGCGCTGATGACATCGCTGACGGAATCCTCCGCTTCGCGTCCGGTTCCGTCACGGGCGCCTGGTCCACCGGGCTCCCGGTGTCCGCAGCGTTCCCTGTACACCGGAGGGGGTGGCGTATGCGCTTTGAGCTGACCGACGACCAGCAGCAGATCAAGCGCACCGCGCGCGAGCTGCTGGCCGACCGCTACCCACCGGGCGAGATCCGCCGCCTGGCCGAATCCGAGCGCGGCTTCACCGATGAACAGTGGTCGGAGCTGGCGGAGCTCGGGTGGGCGGGGCTCGCCCTGGCCGAGGAGGCCGGCGGACAGGGCCTGGGACTCGTCGAGCTGGCCTCGATCGCCGAGGAGATCGGCTACGCCGCCGCCCCGACGCCGCTGCTGGCGCACACCGCCGCCGCCCTGGCCGCCGAGGCCTTCGGTGCCGGGCCCGACGTGGTGGGGCCGCTGGCCTCGGGTGAGCGCCGGGCCGCCCTTGTGGCCCCCGACCCCTCCGGTCGCTCGGGCCCGGGCGTCACCATCACGCCCTCCGGCGACGGCGACGGCGCCCTCGTCAGCGGGTCACAGTTCCCGGTCGAGGCGGCCGCGAGTGCCGAGCTGCTGGTGGTCGTCGCCCGTGACCGCGTGGCGCTGATCGATACGGCCGCCGATGGGGTGACCGTGGAACGCGTGGCGACCATCGACGCGACCCGCAAGCAGGCGCACGTACTCCTTGAGGACGTGCCCGTTGCCGCCGACGCGCTGCTGCGCGCCGACGCGCGCGCGTGGCCCGGGGTTCGCGACCGCCTGCTGGTCGTGCTGGCCGCGGGGCTCGTCGGTACCTGCCAGCGGGCGATGGAGCGGGCCGTCTCCTATGCGGGCGAGCGCCACCAGTTCGGCAAGCCGATCGGCATCCACCAGGGTGTGTCGCACCGCTGCGCCCAGATGCTGCTCGAAACCGAGGGCGCCCGGTCGCTGACCTACTACGCGGCGTGGGCCGCCGAGGCCGAGCCTGAGACGCTGCCTTCCGCCGCGGCGATGGCCAAGGCCTACGCGTCGGACGCCGGGCCCCGGGTGTGTGAGTCGTCGCTGCAGGTCCACGGCGGCATCGGCTTCACCTGGGAGGACGATCTGCAGTTCTGGCTCAAGCGGGCCCGGGCGGACGCCGCCGCGATGGGCGGCGCCAGCGCTCACCGGGCACGGTTGGCCGAGCTGGCGCGGATCTAGGAGACCCCTCCTCCCTGCCTACGTCGGGTGGGACGGACAGAGAGGCTCGGAGCCCTCGGGTGGGGTGGACGGCGCTGGCGATGCTCGCGGTCGGCCGATGCATGCGCTCGTGCGCCGGCAGGACTCGGTGCCCGGTCGGCAAACACCGGGGCCATGTCGCGTTGGCTCGGTGCCCTGCTTGCCGTTGGCGGACTCGTCGTCCTGATGGGATGGGGCGTCGCCGCCGAAGGCCGAGCCTCGGCGCTCACCGGATCCCTGCACCTTCCGTTCGGTGCCCTGCTGAGCTCGCTGGTCGGCGTCGGGGCGTGGATGTGGGGCATGGGCGCAGCCGAGCGACGCGACGAACCCCATTGGCGCAGCCTCCGGCCCGCCGAGCCCTCAGGACGGCGCGAGCCGCTGCGGGTCCGCGCCGCCGGCGAGGTACGTGAGACCGTCGCCGAAAGCCGGCAGCTGCTCAGCGGCACCGTCGACCGGGCCCTCGCCGTCCGCCGAGCGGCCGGAAGCGCGGGTCCGCGGCCGGCCCCATCGACGGCAGCGCCGTCGGCGGCCGCGATCACCAGCAGCAACCCGCAGGTCCAGCGCGTGCTCGCCCAGCGCGCCCGGGATCGCGCTCGCACGCCGATGCCGGCCGCCGCCATCCGCCCCGTGCCGGCTGCCCTGAGCCGCAGGCCCGCGCCCGCGCGCCCCGTCCGTCCGGTAGCGAGCCCTCACGAGGGCGTGGCCCCGGTGCGGCCTGCCACCGCCGCTGCTCGCCGCCGCGCGGTCGCCTGAACGCCGGCGCATGCCGGCCCGTGGCGACCCCTCGCTAGGGTCCCCGGACCGATCGTTCACCACGCCCCGGGGAGACGCCGATGTCCGAGCGCACCTACGAGAACGACGCGATCCGCGTCCACTGGAACTCCACGCGCTGCATCCACACCGCACGCTGCATCGACGCGCTCCCGGGCGTCTTCGATCCCGACTCGCGCCCGTGGGTCGATCTCGACGGCGCGGAGGCCGATGCGGTCGCTGAGGCGGTCGAGCTGTGTCCCACCGGCGCCCTCTCGAGCCAGCAGATCGACTGCTGAGCGGCGGGCACGGGTCGGCAGTGGGCACACCAGATCACGCGGCGGGCGTCCCCGAGGGCCTCGAGCTCGACCGGGTCGCCCGCACCCGCAAGCTGCTGCGTCAGGTCGCGATCGTCGCGATCATCGACACCCTGCTGTTGATCCCGCTGGTCTACGCGTCGTTCACCGACGCCGAGGGACTGATCTCCGTGCTCGGCCCGGCCCACGGTGTGGGTTTTCTCGCCGAGGTCTACCTCGCGGTGCGCGGGGCAGGGGAGAAGCTGTGGCGTTGGTGGTTCCCGGCCATCATCGTCGTGACCGGCGGGCCCCTGGGCACCCTGATTGGCCACGTACGGATCAGCCGCACCCTCGACACATGACCGCCGCCGCGCTCTACGACACGGCGCTGGCCGTCCACGTGGTCACGGTGATCGCGGCGTTCGGCGTGCTGTTCGTGTGGCCGCTGCTCCCGGCGGGCACCGCGGCCGCCCACCACCAGCGCGCCCGCATCCTGTCCTGGGTGTCGCGGATCGCGGGGATCTCCTTGCTGGCGGGCCTGTACATGGCGACCGACCGCGACCTGTTCGCCGAGGTCTGGGTGACCATCCCACTGACCATCATGTTCGTCGTGCTGGGCCTGCTCGGGGCGCTGATGACGCCGGCCGAGCGCCGGCTTGCCGTGGCCCTCGCGTCCGAGGGGGACGCGGAGGGCTCGCTGGCCCGGCGGGCGAACCTCGTCGCGATCGGGTGCTCGGCGCTGGTCGCCGTCGCGGCCGTCGTGATGTGCTCAAGCCCTGAGCCGGCGCCCGCCGCACCGGGGGCCGCCGGCGATCAGGTGGTCGGACGCCGGTAGGCCAGTCCGACCGAGAGCGCGAGGCCCAGCAGCACGAGCCAGGCACCGAAGCCGGCGACGAGGTACGTCGCGCTGCCGGTCGTGGCCAGCGGCTCGTTGCTGGCGGAATCGTCGTCTGCCTCGTCGCCGTCGGCATCACCCGCATCGTTGCTGGTGTCGGCCGCGACCCGGATGCCCAGGTCGCCGCGGGCGCCGGGATCAAGCACGCCGCGCCGTCGCCCGCCAGGACCGCTGGCCGGAGTGCTGTCGGAGTCGTCGTCATCGCCACCCACGAATCCGCCGAGGGCCGCGATCACCGAAGCGGGCGGACCCGAGAGCTCGACCGAGCCTCCGGCGCCGCAGCCATCGGCCAGGAAGGCGAGCCGCTCGAAGGCGCACGGCCCCCCGTTCTCGAAGATGTACCGGAAGTCCCGGCAGCCGGACGGGCCGCCGCCCCCATCGGGACACACCTCGCGCAGCGAGGAGATCGTCTCGTTGTAGCGCTGACAGGCCTGGCTGTCCTCGCCGCCCCCGAAGCACGGGTTGTTGACCGAGATGTTCAGGAAGAAGATCAGGCAATCGGCCGACCCGGGGTTGTCCTGACAGGACTCGAGACCGTCCGAGTCGTCGAGCTGCAGGAAGATCTCCTGGCAGCGCTCGGGCGACCGGGCCGCCTCGTTGGGCCCGCTGCACGGAGCCAGCAGCGTGTTCTGCCCGTAGTCGATGCAGGCGTCGGACAGCTCGGCTCCGTCGAGCTCGTCCTCGCATGGCGTGCCGTCGAAGGTGTCGGGGAGGATCTCCGAGGTGCGGGCCAGGGGAGGGGCCGGATCGACGGGCTGAGGCTTGGGCTGAGGCTGGGTTTCGGGCTGGGCCTGGGTGGGTGGTGGGTCCGCCGTCGGCGCGGGTGCCGCGGGAGTGGGCTGCGCGGGGGCCGGGTCCGGGGCGGCCTGAGGTGCCGGTGCGGGCTCAGGGGTCGGAGCGGCGTTGGCGAGATCCTGGCTCGTCGTGCTCTCGACGACGGGCGCCTCGTCCTGGGAGCCGATGGCGGCCGGTGTGGCGAGCAGGGCACCGAGGACGACGATCACGACCATCAGCGACTGCCACGAGCCCTTGCGGCGGACGACGCTCGGCGTGTCGGCGCTCATCGAGTGGGTCGCGACGTGACCGCGAGTCGCCGAGTTCGATCCCTGTCCTGGCTCCATGCTGCTTCCCTCTGGTGCCTGTCGTGGGTTGCGTGCCCGTTTCCTATCACGCCGTTGTAGGCAGGCGCAATCTCGTGTACGAACTCTGTGCTCCACCGGGTCGACGGGCCGAAATTCCCCGGCGGACGGGCCGCTTGGCGTCGCTGTCGGAGGCTGGCGGCCCGGCTCAGTCGCCGGGGTCGATCCGCGACACCGTGTCCGCGCCGAAGTTCGCCACCCAGATGTCCGGGTCGCCGATGGCCAAGGCAGACGGCCGGTTGCCGACCTCGATCGGGTCGCCGACGACCTCGGCCGTCTTCGCGTCGACGCGTACCAGCGTGCCCGCGTCCTGGTTGACGACCCAGACGTTGTCGTCGTCGGCGTCGACCTCGTCTGGGCGCTCGCCAACCGGGATAGGCTCACCAGCGATCTGGCTGGTGCCGGGATCCACACGGCGCAGGACGTCCCCACGGATGCTGGTCACCCACACCGAGCCGCCCCCGAACGCGACGCTCTCGGGGCTCTGGCCGACGGGAATGTCCTCGCCGGAGTCGCGGTTGCTGCGCGGGTTGATCCGGCTCAGCGTGTCCTCCTCGACGTTGGCTACCCACACCGACCCCGCGCCAATGGCGATGTCGATCGGGCCCTCCCCTACCTTGATGCGGTCGGTCACCTTGCCGCTGCGCGCGTCGATGCGGATGACCCGGGCCCCGGCAAAGTCGGGCACCCAGACGGCGTCGAAGCCGAGCGTCACGTTGGCGGGCTGGCCGCCGACGCGGATCGGATCGCCCTGGCGGCGGCCTGTGTTCGGGTCATAGCGCTCGACCGCGCCGTCGCCCAGTGCCGCCACCCAGACCGAGCCCGCGCCTACCGCGACACCCGAGGGCTCGTCTCCGGTCTTGATCGGGTCGCCGACGACCTCGCCTGACTCCTTGTCGATGCGGGTCAGCGTGTTGTCGGCAAGATCGGCGGTCCAGATCGCCTTCTCGCCGACCGCGATCGCGTTGGGATCGCCGCCGACCGGAATCGGGTCGCCGACGACCGAGCCCGCCGAATCCGAACCGAGCGGGCCGATCCCGGCGACCAGTCCGACGACCCCGAGCAGCACGAGCACGCCGAGAAGCGCCCCTGCGGCGATCAGCCCCTTTGGCGGTCCGCCGCGCTTCGCAGATACCGGCGCGGTGTCCGCCGTGGCCGGCGGTCGTCCGGCGTCGGTCGGGGGCCCTGATGGGCGTTCGGTGGGCCGCTGGCTGGGACGGTCGGCGTCAGGCGCCTCGTCGGACAGGCCGGTCGCCGGGGCGGCCGCGCCACGGGCCACGGTGCGTTCGGTGCCCGGAAGGTCGTCGCCCGCGGCGGCCGCTTCGGCGCCGCGACCCAGGTCGCCGGCGGAGGGGAACCGGTCGGCAGGGTCCTTGGCCAGCGCCCGCTCGATGACGGAATCCAGCGAGGGGGTGATGCCCGGGTTCGACTCGGTGAGGGGCGTCGGATTCTCGTTGAGGTGGGCCCACATCTTCGCGACGTCGGAGTCGCGCGGGAACGGCACGGCGCCCGCGACCGCCTGGTACAGGACGCACCCCAGCGCGTAGACGTCGGCGCGGGCGTCGATGTCGCCGCCCTGGATCTGCTCGGGGGCGACGAAATCGACCGTCCCGACCCACTGCCCGGTCTTCGTCGGACCCCCCTCGGAGGTGGCCAGGCGGGCGAGCCCGAAGTCGGTGAGGTAGGCGTGCTCGTCGTGGGAGCCCGCGCGGGCGACGAGGATGTTCGCGGGCTTGACGTCGCGGTGCACCAGCCCGGCCGCGTGGGCGGCGTCGAGCGCGCCGGCCACCTGGGCGACGATGCGCCCGGCCCGGCCGGGCTCCAGGGGTCCGTTGAGCAGCAGGGAGCGCAGGTCGGGCCCCTTGACCCAGCGCATGACCAAGAACAGCAGCCCGTCTTCTTCGCCGACTTCGTACACCGGGACCACGTTGGGGTGCTCGATGGCGGCGGCGAGCTGGGCTTCACGCTCGAAGCGCTCCTGGAAGTCGGGGTCCTGGGCCAGGCCGGGGGAAATGACCTTCAGCGCCACGGTCCGCTCCGGTCGTAGCTGCGTCGCCCGGAAGACGGTGCCCATCCCGCCCTGGCCGGCCTGCTCTTCGATCCGGTAACCGGCGATCGTGTCGCCGGGGCCGACCTGGCGCTGCTCGGCGCTCATGCCCGGCACCCCTTCTCGCCGAGTTGCTCGCGGTAGCGGCGCATGCTGCTCGCGGCCATGTCCCCGTGGGTCTGGGTCTTCAGCGACTCGACGCGCTCGGCGTGGTGGGGGGAGTCAAGGCTCTCGCTATGGCCGATCACATCGTCGACGTCGAGGTCGTACCGGCAGCGCAGCCACCGCGTCAGCCGCAGGGAGGCCTTGAGCTGGCGCTCGTTGCCGAGCAGGTCACCATCCTGGAAGCCCACGTGCTCGATGCCGATCGAGACGTGGTTGAGGCCGACCGTGTGACGGCACATCCGCTCGAGAGGCACGAGCTGGTCGATCTCACCGTTGGAGCCGATGACGAAGTGCGTGCACAGGCCCGGCAGCTCGCCGAGCTCGGGGTCCTTGCGGTTCGGCGTGAAGGTGTTGCGCACCGACTCGGCCGAACCGGCGACGGCGATGTGCTCGACGATCGTCTTGGGCTTTTTCAACGTGGACGTCGTGACGCCGTAGTGGCGCTTGGCGTAGGCGGCCATGTCGCGCTGGCGCTTGGCGCCGTAGGGGATGGGTGTCTGGTTGATGTCGGGGCGCAGGCCGGCGGCGGTGCCGGTCGTAGCGGTCTGGTCGCCGGGCTCGGTGGCCGTGTCCGTGGGGTCCGATCGCTCGGGCGCGACCGGCTCGGTCGTCGTCGGCGCGGTCGCCGTCGCCGGGTCGTCCCCGCACCCGGCCGCGAGCCCGAGGGCGAGCACGGCACAGGCCGCGCCGAGGTGGCCGATCGTGCGCCGGACCGGCAGCGCCGCAGCCCGGCGGGTGGCGGGCAGATACACGGGACGCAGGTGTCGGCAGCAGCGGAAGATACGCGCGACCTAGAAGTCGTTGGTCACCTGGCCGGAGACCCCGGCCTCGGCGCGCAGCTCGTTGAAGGCGGCCACGAACTGGTCCTTGGCCTCGGTCGCGGCGTTGCTGGAGACGACGGTGTCGTTGAACGCCTCCTGCAGGAAGGTGGCCACGTCGGACACCTCGGCGGCGTCGATCGCGTCCTGGAAGTCCCGGTCGTTTTCGAGCGAGGCGCGGAAGCTCTCGGCCAGCAGGCGCTGGCTGCGGCCCGCGGCCTTGGTGGGCGGGTCGAGTGCGTCGGTGTCGGCGAGCACCGACTCGCGGTTGGAGATCACGCTGGCCATCTTCGTGCGCGCCTCGCCGACGGTCAGCGCGCCCGAGCGGATGCCGCCGGCGAGCTCGGTGATCTCCTGACGGCCCGGCCGGGATCGCTCGAGAATCGGGTCGACGTCACGGACGAAGGAACGCAGGCGCCGCTCGCGGGCCTCGCGGCGGTCGGCGGCAGAGGCCTGCGGCGAGTCTCCGCCCTTGCTGCCGTTCGCGTCCTTCGCGCTGCCGGCGGAATCGGAGATGTTCTGTGTCTCGGGGTCGTCGCCGCCCAGCAGCAGGGCGCTTGCGGCGATGCCGCCGCCGAGCAGGACGATGGCGCCCAGGATCGCCGCGACGAGCACAGCGGTGCGCTGCCCGTTGGCGGCCGATGCGCCCTGGCCGGGCAGCGGCTGGGTCGCGGCACCCGAGGGGTGGGCGG
>JBPCPM010000079.1:0-19673 GCA_050999155.1 Solirubrobacterales bacterium | reverse complement strand
TCCATCCCGGGCTCTTCCCCGGCACTCCGGCCGGGGGGGGGGAGTTTTTGTGGCGCCACGGCACCGAGCTGTTTGGCCCCGAGGCGGTCATCGTCGGGCGCTCGGGCCTGGTCGGACGCCCGCTGGCCGCGCTGCTGCTCGCTGCGGATGCGACAGTGACCAGCGCCCACAGCCGCACCCGCGACCTCGCGGCCGTCTGCCGCCGGGCCGACGTGCTGGTGGCCGCGGCCGGGCGCCCGGAGATGATCGGGGCCGACATGGTCAAACCGGGCGCCGTCGTCATCGACGTCGGGACGACCCGCACCGACGACGGCCTGCGGGGTGACGTCGACTTCGAGTCGGTGCGCGAGGTGGCAGGCGCGATCACCCCGGTGCCGGGAGGCGTCGGGCCGATGACCATCGCCATGCTGCTGGCCAACACCGTCCGCGCTGCCGAGCGCCGGACCGCCGCCTGACCGCGCAAGGGGCCACCGGAGCCCCCTGTAGCCTTGGCCGTGGCCGGGTGGTCGGATCACCGGAACCCGGCCCAGGGTCCCCGAACCAGGAGCCTTCTCGATGGATCCCCAGCGCCTGACCACAGCCCACCAGATCACCGGCGTCGCCGCCGCGGTCTTGCTCGTGTGTCTGTTCCTGCCCTGGTACGGCATCGACCTCGCCGCCGGCTCGACGTCGTTCAACGCATGGGATGCGTTCGGCTTCATCGACCTGCTGCTGTTCGTGCTCGTAGCGATCGCGCTCGGCATGGTCGCGCTGCGCTCGGCCGGTCGCCAGGCCAGCACCGCCATTCCGCTGCCGACGATCGTCACGGTGCTCGGCGGACTGGCCACCGTGCTGGTCATCTACCGCATCCTCGACGTGCCGGGGGACAGCGTCGAGGTCCTGGGCGGCGTCGGCCTGGATCCCCGGTGGGGGTCGTTTCTCGGTCTTCTGGGCGTGATCGGCACGACCGTCGGCGGCTGGATGACGATGCAGGAGGACCAGGTGACCTTCAGCCACGCCCGCGAGGTCGTCGGAGGCGCGATCGGCCGCTTCACCCGTCCCGCGCCCACCGTCCCCGCCTCGGGCCCGGAGCCGGCCGAGCCGCCGTCGGCCGCCGCGGACCCCTCGAGCACCCAGGCGGCGGCTGCGTCGGGGCCTGAGCAGCCCGTCGCGCCACACCACCCGCCGGTGGGCGACGCGGCCGGCACGACCGCCGGGTCCCCGACCACGGCTGTTGAAGAGGAGCGGGACCCCGCGACGCCCGCCGAGCAGCCGCCCGCGCCGCACCAGCCTCCGGACACGGGGGCCGAGGCACCGGGGGCGCCTTCCTCCTCCCAGCTCCCGGCCGAGCCGCGCGACAGAACCGCAGGAACATCGGCGAGGCCGCCCGTGGAGGGACCGGCCGGAGGGGTGACAGAGCCGCGGCCGGAGCCGGAATCAGCGGCCGAGGATCCGGACGAGCCCCACCGGCCCCATCCGGCCTGACCGCGGGACTCAGCTCGCGAGCCGGTCGGCGAGGTCCGACGCGATCTGGTCGGCGCAGGCGATGATGGTCATCATCGGGTTCACTCCCAGCGAGCTCGGGAACACGCTGGCGTCGGCGACGTAGAGGCCGGGGAGATGGTGGGCCTGCCCGTCGGGTCCGACGACGCCGCGCCGCGGGTCGGGGTCCATGCGCGCGGTGCCCATGGGGTGAAACGCTTCGAGGCGCAGCCGCGAGGGCGGGTGTGACCCGGCCTCGAACGCTGCGACGCCGCCGGGCGTGATCGGGTCGGCTCCGGCCAGCTGCGGGTACACCTCGCTCGCCCCGGCCGCGAACATGATCTCCGCGGCGCGGGCGATGCCGAAGACCAGGGCGGCGGCGTCGTCGCGGCGCAGCCGGTAGCGCAGGCGGGCGTGGCCGTCGCCGCCCAGCTGCACGCGGCCCTCCGAGCGGTCGGAGAGGTGGACACCGATCGAGCCCATGTGCCCGTAGTCGCGGACCCGCCGGGCGTGCTCGGCGCCCACGCCACCCAGCCAGTGCGATCCGAAGGCCAGAGGTGTGAACGTGGCCTCGAGCAGCAGGCCCCGGTCGGCCCACTCGTCGACGTAGGCACTCTGCATCACGCCCTCCCAGCCACGGATCGGCCGCTCGAACCGGGCCCCGACCCAGACGGCCGGGTGGATGTGCAGATGGCGGCCGACCTCCGCGGTGGCAAGGCCCGAGCGCAGCAGCAGCTCCGGCGTGCCGATCGCCCCACCCGCACAGACAACCGCACGAGCCCGGATGGTTCGCGGCCGCCCGTCGGGACCGACCGCCTGCACCCCGGCCGCCCGGCCGTTCTCGACGAGGATCGCCCGTACCTCGGTCCCGGCACGGACACGGGCCCCGTCGGCCACGGCCCGTGGCAGCGTGCTGACGTGCATCGAGCGCTTCGCGTCGAGGCGGCAGCCGACCGGACAGGAGCTGCACTGGACGCACCGCCCCGCGTTGCGGCTGATCGGTCCCGCCGAGACCCCGAGGGCCCGGGCGCCGTCGAGACACGCGTGACCGTTGCCGCCGAGCCCCTCGTCGCCGATCGGGGTCACGGCGAGCTGCTGCTCGGCCTCCGCGAACCGGTCGTCGAGCTGCTCGGCCCAGGGGATGCCGTGCTCGGCCTTCCATCGGGCGAGCACCGGATCCGGAGTCCGAAAGCAGGTGCCGGAGTTGACGACCGTGGTGCCCCCGACGGTACGACCGACGGGGACGGGGATGGCGGGCCGGCCTTCTGCGACGGTCAGGCCGCCGTCGCGATACAGGGCAGCCAGGGCGTCAAGGGGGTCGGCCGGATAGCTGTCGCGATCGGCCAGCCCGCCTGCCTCGACGACGACGACGTCGAGTCCGGCGCCGGCCAGGCGCGCGGCGGCCGTCGCCCCGCCGGCGCCCGAGCCGACGATGACCACATCGCAGTCCTCGCCGCTGGGCGGTGGATCGAGATCCCCGAGCGCCGGGGGAGGGGGCGGAACGTCGGCATCGGAGGCGACGGCGCACGCGGGTCGGGTGCCGATGGCGTCGCCGACCTGCTCCGAGCCGGCCCATGCCACGCCGAACAGCGCCCGCATCGCCAGCAGCAGCTCGGCCCTGACGCCGTGGCCCCTCGCGGCCAGCCGCTCGAGCCGGCGCAGCTGGGCGGCTTCCGGCAGGCGTGAGAACCGGCGGGGGAACGGGAGGTGGTCGAAGGCCCACACCGCGAGGTGCACCCGGGTGGCCAGGCGGGGCGGCAGCCCGGCGATGTAGCGGCTCACGCGCTCGGCCACGGGGACCTCGGCCTCGCCGGCGGGCAGGCCGCCGCCGGGGGGCGCCATGGTCCGGGCGAAGGCGGCGAAGGTCCGTGCCGGGTCGGCCGGCCACCCCGGGCCTGTGGGCTGCGGCCGGCCGATCCGGCCGGCGACGACCCACAGCCACGCGGCCAGGACCACGAGGCTCGCGTCCACGACGAAGTTCAGCAGGTAGGCGAAGACCTGTTGATCGACCACGAAGAAGGCCAGGGCCGAGAGCGACGAGGCGAGCTTGCCGACGACCAGCACCAGCAGCAGCGGACGCTGGCGGGCGGGGTCGAAGGCGGCAAACGCCGATACCGCCGTGATCACCGCCATGTAGGAGAAGGCCAGCGCGAGCCACATCTTCTGCTCGCTCGGCGGCGGCGCGTCGAAGTCGCCGAACAGCTCGCCCACGTCGGCCAGCGACCGCAGCACGGCGTCGGGAATGAGCAGGAACTCCAGCCCGGTCGTCCCGAACGCGATGGCCATCTCGATCAGCCCCCAGCGCACCAGCCGCTCGGCCCGCGGGCCGCTGAGGATCAGGCGGCGCGCACCGGCCCGGGGCTCTCCCGGCCGGTCATCGCTGTGGCGCTGGGTGGGCGGCCGGGTCGGGGCGACGGACATGCCCAGCGACCGTATCTCGTCTAGCCGTCGTCGCCTAACGGTGCGGTGGCGGCCCGGGCCCGCGCTCGCCGGCCCGCCGAACCGGTCGCCGGCGCGGTGGCGGCGTGGGGGTCTACGCCGCGGCCGGCTCGGCTGCCCGGACAGGGACGGGTCGCGGCGCGCCTGATTCGGCCGCTCGCCGGGCGCCTCGGCGGCGCTCGCGAGCCGAGTGCCAGAGGTACTCGTCGAAGTCGACCTGCATCGTGTGCCGGGCCGAGCGCACGTAGCGTCGGAACATCCGCGTGCGCTCGCGGCGCATGTCGCGGCGCACCGCGGCAGGGGACGGAAGCGCGTAGCGCCCGCGCAGGTGGTCGGCGATCCACGCGCCCTGGAGCTCGGCGAGCGGCATGACGGCCCCGAGGGGCTGGAGCAGTCCCACGAAGAACAGGGCGGGCAGGGTGGGGTGGAAGACCCGCCGGAACAGCGCCAGGTCGTTGTCCGGAGCGCTGACCAGCTCGGGATCGAAGAAGGGAAACGTCACCCGGTAGCCGGTGCAGTAGACGATCACGTCGGCGAGCTCCTCGCTGCCGTCGGCGAAGCGGACGCGGTCACCCCGAAGCTCCGCGATGGTCGGACGGGGCGTGATCAATCCGTGCGCCACGCGGTCGAGGATGCGGCTCGAGGCGGTGGGGTGGGCCGCCCCGAGACGGTGGTCGGGCTCGGGCAGGCCGTAGTTGGTCATCGGTCCCACCACGGTGCCGAGCACCAGCTCCATCAGCCGCCGCCGGACCGCAAACGGGATCCACGGCGGGCCGACGAGGTGATCTGTCGGCTTGCCGAACAGGTGTTTGGGGATCACATGGGCGCCGCGCCGGGCGGCCAGCACCGTCCGCTCGGCCACATGGCTGGCGTCGACCGCGATGTCCATCGCGCTGTTGCCCATGCCCAGGACCACCACGCGCCGGCCACGCAGGACGTCGTCGTCGACGTACTCGTGGGCGTGCATCTCGATCCCGTTGAAGTGGCCGGGAAACGCCGGCTCGGGCCAGCGCGGATCCCAGTGGTGGCCGTTGGCGACGACCAGGGCGTCGAACCGCTCGCGGCCGGCGCCGGCGAGCTCCAGCTCCCAGCCGCCCTCCGGCCGGCGGTCGGCGTGGACGATCTCGGTCTCGAACCGGATCAGCTCGCCCAGCCCGAAGTGGTCGGCGTAGTCGGTGAAGTACTCGGCGACCTGGGAGTGGTGGAGGTAGTCGGGGTAGCGGTCGGGCATCGGGAAGTCCGAGAACTCCATCCGCTGCTTGGACGTGTTGATGTGCAGGCTCCGGTAGGCGGCCGACATCCCGTTCGGGTTGCCGAAGGCCCAGTTGCCGCCGATCCGGTCGGAGACCTCGAAGCAGGCGACGGGCACCCCAGCCTGGGCCAGCGTCTTGACGGCCGCGAGCCCCGACGAGCCGGCCCCGATCACGGCGGTCCTCGGCAGGGACCGATCGGGTTGGGGGAAGGCGGGGGATGCGGTTCGGGTGGAGGCCATGACGTGGGTGGCGAGCGGCGTGAAGGGTGCGCCATCGTAGGCCGCAGCACCGGCGCCTTCCAGCGTCAGGGCACGCGGCCGGGCCGGCCTGCCCCCTATCGGGGCTGGGACGGGCGCGCCCGGCGCGTCAGCACCCAGACGGTGGCGGCGCCCAGGAACGACCCGGTCAACGACAGCGCGAGGTCGCCGATCGTGTCCTCGTAGGTGAGAAACAGGTTCGAGTCCGAGATCTGGGTGACCAGGTACTCGCCGATCTCCCAGATGATGTGTGTTGTCGCCCCGAAGCCCAGGGCGAGCCCGGCCACCACCGGCGGAGCCAGCGCCCCCCGGGCGAGCGTCAAGCCGACGGCGATCACGAGCAGCATCCAGTTGACGAGGTGGGCGACGTCGTCGAACCAGACGAGGCTGTCGTAGAGGTCGGCCGCGTTGCCGCCCAGGTCGATGACGAACGGCACGACGACAAGCGCGTCGATCAGGTGGGGATACGGTCCGCGCCGCCCTGTGGCGAGCCACACCAGCGGCACGATCAACGCGGCGATCGGATACACCGCTGCGCGCGTGCCCATTGCCTTGCCCGCGAACTGCGGCTGGCCGGCGGCGATCACCGAGAACACCAGCAGCCCGACGAACACGAGCTTCACGGCGCCGTTGAGCCATCGGGGCCAGCGGAGAGTCCGATCGGAGCCGGGCATCGGCGTCGATGATCGCGGCCGGGCCGGCGGCGCCGGGGCTCGCGGCGCGTGTCGGGTTCATACACTGCCCGGCGTGATCGCCCGCGACGAGGTCCTTCATGTGGCGCGCCTGGCCCGCCTCGCCCTCACCGAGGACGAGGTGCAGCGGATGGCCGGCGAGCTGTCGTCGATCCTCGAC
The DNA here is from genome assembly GCA_050999155.1 of Solirubrobacterales bacterium. GTDB lineage: Bacteria > Actinomycetota > Thermoleophilia > Solirubrobacterales > 70-9 > JBPCPM01. The sequence goes on along the minus strand of JBPCPM010000079.1, from coordinate 13,411 downwards.
CACGTCGACCAGATGTCCGAGCTCGACCTCGAGGGCGTCGAGCCCACCTCACACGTGGTGCGCCTGGAGAACGTCCTGCGACCCGATGAGCCGCGGCCGAGCTCGCCCAAGGAGCGGATGCTCGAACCCGCCCCCGCCGTCCGCGACGGCCAGTTCTCGGTCCCGTCCCCGCAGGCCGCCGACGAGGGCTGACGTGGCCGTCGCCGACACCGCCCAGCTGCGCGAGCTGACCGCTGCCGCGGCGATCAGCGCGATCGGGGCCGGCGACCTCGACACCGACGAGCTGTTCGCCGCCTACGCCGACCGCGTCGACGACGACGAGCTCAACGCCTACCTGTGCCGGTGCGAGGGGGGCTCCGGGGACCCTGGGTCGCCGCTCGCCGGGGTGCCGGTGGCCGTGAAGGACATCTTCTGCACCGAGGGCATTCCTACGACTGCGGCCTCGCGCATCCTCGAGGGCTACATCCCGCCCTACACCAGCACCGCCGTGGCGCAGATGACCCGTGCCGGGGCCCGGGTGTTGGGCAAGACGAACATGGACGAGTTCGCCATGGGCTCGTCGAACGAGAACTCGGCCTTCGGGCCGGTTCTCAACCCCTGGGACCCTGGCCGCGTCCCCGGCGGGTCGTCTGGCGGCTCGGCCGCCGCCGTCGCCGGCGGGCTGGCCCCCTGGGCGCTGGGCACCGACACGGGCGGGTCGATCCGCCAGCCGGCTGCGCTGTGCGGGATCGTCGGGCTCAAGCCGACCTACGGCGCGATCTCGCGCTACGGGATGATCGCCTTCGCCTCGTCGCTGGACCAGTGCGGGCCCCTGACCCGGGACATCACCGACGCTGCGCTCATGCTCGGCCGCCTCCAGGGCGCCGACGCCTGCGACTCCACCTGCGTCGGCATCGACGGCGGCGTCGAGATGCCGTCCCGCCAGGACCTCGAGGGCCTGCGCTTCGGTGTGGTTCGCGAGCTGTCCGGTGAGGCGGAGGGCATCGAGTCCGGGGTGCAGCAGGTCTTCGAGCAGACGCTGCAGCGGATCACCGCGCTGGGCGGCGAGGTCGCCGAGACGACGATGCCCAACACGCGCCGCGGCCTCTCGGCGTACTACGTGATCGCCCCCGCCGAGGCGTCGGCCAACCTCGCCCGCTTCGACGGCGTGCGCTACGGCCACCGCGCCGACGCCGCCGACCTGACCGCGAGCTACGAGCGCACGCGGGCCGAGGGCTTCGGGCCCGAGGTCAAGCGCCGGATCATGCTCGGCACCTACGCGCTGTCCTCGGGCTACTACGACGCCTACTACCGCAGCGCCCAGCAGGTCCGCACGCGGATCGTCGAGGACTTCGACCGGGCATTCGGGGACTTCGACTTCATCGTCACCCCGACCTCGCCCACCGTCTCCTTCGGGCTGGGCGCCAAGACCGACGATCCCCTGGCTATGTACCTCAACGACTACTGCACCGTCCCGATGTCGCTGGCCGGCATCCCGGCCCTGTCGCTCCCGGCCGGGCTCGCCGAGCCTGACGGCGGCGGACCGCCGCTGCCCGTCGGCGTGCAGCTCGCCGGACCGGCGTTCAGCGAGACCCGTCTCCTCGACGCCGCCTACGCCCTCGAGCAGGCCATCGGCTTCGACGCCCTGCCCCCGGCCCGCGCGGCCCAGGCCCGATGATCGCCGAGCTTGCCGCCAAGGGCTACGAGCCCGTCATCGGGCTGGAGATCCACGTCCAGCTGCAGACGCAGACCAAGATGTTCTGTGGCTGCCGGCTGTCGTTCGGTGACGAGCCCAACACGCACGTGTGCCCGGTGTGCCTCGGCCACCCCGGCACATTGCCCACGGTCAACGCCCAGGCCATCCAGTACGGGCTGATGGTCGCCGAGGCCCTGGGCTGCGAGATCGCCCCGCGGTCGATCTTCCACCGCAAGAACTACTTCTACCCCGACCTGCCCAAGGGCTACCAGATCAGCCAGTACGACATTCCGCTCGGTAGCGCCGGCACCCTGGGCGGCGTGCGGGTCCACCGGGTCCACCTCGAAGAGGACGCGGCCAAGCTCACCCACGTCGGAGAGTCGGGCCGGATTCACGGCTCCGGATCGTCGATGGTCGACTTCAACCGGGGAGGCACGCCGCTGCTGGAGATCGTCTCCGAGCCCGACATCGAGACCCCTGCCCAGGCGCGCGAGTGGCTGCAGCTGCTGCGCACCACCGTGCGCCAGATCGGGGTGTCGGACGCGAACATGGAGGAGGGGAGCCTGCGCTGCGACGCGAACGTCTCGATCCGGCGTCCCGGCGCCGAGCTCGGCGTCAAGACCGAGCTCAAGAACCTGGACAGCCTCCGGTTCCTCGAGCGCGGGGTGGAGGCCGAGCTGGCCCGCCAGCTCGCGGTCATCGAGGCGGGCGACGCGGTCGAGCAGGCGACGATGCACTACGACCCCTCCAGCGGCTCGCTGACCACGCTGCGCTCCAAGGAGCAGGCCCACGACTACCGCTACTTCCCCGAGCCCGACCTCGTCCCGGTCGTGCCGACGGAGACGATGCTGCGCGAGGCCCGCGAGGCGCTGCCCGAGCTCCCCGGCGCCCGCCACGAGCGCTACCGCGACACGCTCGGCCTCTCCGACGACGTGGCGCGGCTGCTGGCCTTCGACGACAGCCTCGGCGGCTTCTACGAGCAGGTCCTCGCGGCTGATCCGGCGCCCGACGCGCAGGCTGCGGCGAAGTGGGTGACCGGCGACCTCGTGGCCCGCGTGCGCGAGCACGGCCACGACACGCTCGCCGATGCCCCGGTCACGCCGCAGGCCCTGGCCGAGCTGATCGCGATGGTCCAGGCCGGGGAGGTGAGCAACCAGGCGGCACGCGACGTGCTCGGCCACATGGTCGCCGACGGACGCGATCCCGCCACGGTCGTCGAGGCCGAGGGCCTGGGGGGCGTGTCCGACAGCTCCGAGCTCGATGCCATGGTCGAGCGCGCCATGGAGGCCAACCCCGATGCCGTCCAGAAGATCCGCAACGGCGAGATGAAGGCGATCGGCCCCATCATCGGCGCCGTCATGCGCGAGGCCCAAGGCCGGGCCGACGGCAAGCAGGTCACCGCCATCGTTCGCGAAAAGCTCGGCCTCGGCTAGCTCCGAGCCGCCCGCCCGGGGTCGAACCCAACGTTTTGCCCCCTACCGTGACGTGTTCGCAGGGTTCGCCCCCGTCGCGCCGCGGTCCGGGGCCGAACTCGACATTTTGCCCCCTATAGCGGCGTGTTCGTAGGGTTCGGCCCGGTGCGGGCCTCGGTTCGGCCTCCCGGCGCGGTGCTACGGCGCGGTGGCGAGCCGGGCGGCCAGGGAGCGCGCCGTGCCCGCGTCGAGGTGCGAGACCCGCGCGGTGCCCTTCGAGGCCAGGCCGATCTCGAAGCTCGCCAGCGCAGCGCGGCGCTGCAGGGGATTGACCGACAGGGTGCGCAGGTCGACGCACCCGGGCCGCACGACCATCGTCGTGCGGGCCAGGCGCCGGAATCGCAGCGCCAGCCGGCCCTCGCGCAGCTCCGAGCCGGCGGCGCGGAACCGAAACCAGCCCCAGAGGCCGAGCACCAGCGGCACCGCGATCGCGACGGCTCCCGCCGCCGGGTCGATCAGCGCCGCCACCGCTGCCACGGTCAGGCCCGCGGCGATCGGCACCACGAGGTAGCGACGCCGGGCCCGGGCGGGCAGCCCCTCGAGCTCGAGCGTGGTCGGCGCCAGCTCCGGGAGTAGCTCGTCGAGCAGGGCCGGGATCTGGTCACGCGGCAGGAGGGGGAACAGGGTCGTGCGGATCGCGGCCTCGGCGCCGTAGCCGGCCGTCTCGACGCGCACGGATGCCAGGCCGAACGGCTGGCGCAGGATGCCCTCCACGATCCGTACGGCCAAGACTCGGCCTACGGGGACGCTGGACTCGTGGCGGGAAAGGAGGCCACGGGTGATGCGTAGCCGCTGTGGCTCACGGGTCACGCGAAACCTCGCGAAGGCGATCACCGAGCCGGCGATCGACAGGATCCAGGCGACTCCGAGCAGCCCCCCGGCCGCGAGAACGGCCTCGGCGGCCCCGGTGGGCAGCAGGCCTTCGACCGTCTCGCCTGCCTTGGGCCCGAGCACGTCGTCGGCCAGCTGGCTGGCGGCCACGAGCAGCGGCACGATCGCGCCGAGCTGTCCGGCGGTCAGCGCGGCCACGACCATGCCGCGGGCGCCCAAGGCCCGGGCAGGAAACGCCGGTGCGTTGTCAGCCGGCGTCGCCGCCCCGGCGCCCGACCGCTCGATGGCCGTACGCAACGCGGTAAGTGCCTCATCCGACAGCGCCCCGAGCACGATCTCGGGCGCCTTGCCGCCGCCCGCGGCCTGGATCCGGACGCCGACGACACCGAACAGCCGCTGGATCGGTCCCCGGGTGGTGTCGAGCGCCTCGACGCGCTCCAACGGCACCTCGATCAGCGAGCGCTGGACGATCCCGCTGCGCAGCCGGACCTCGCCCTCGCTGACCTCCCAGGTCGTCGCGCGCCACGAGGCGAAGCCGAGCCCCGCCGCCGCGACCAGACCCAGCGCCGTCACTCCGATGACGCCGATCCCCGAGCCGGGGCCGGTCGCGGCGATGCCTCCGCCGAGCACCAGCGGGACCAGCAGCTCGCGCAGCGACCGGCCAGCCGCGAGCACGAGCGCGGCCGGGTGCAGCCGTTGCGGTTTGACCTCAGCCATCGGGTGGTGCCTCGCCGGTGGGAGCTTCTTCCGCGCGCCACTCGGCGGGCGGCCCGGGTTCCGGCTCCCCGGCGCTGTCCGCGCGGTCCTCGTCCGGCCGCGCGAGGTCGGCGATCTGCCGCCGGACCTCTGCGGCCCGCTGCTCGCCGAGCTGAGGGATGGACGTCTCGCCGGCCGCGGTGTGCAGGGTCACGGTCGCGAGGCCGAACATCCGCTGGATCGGCCCCTGGCCCGTGGCCACGTGCTGGATCCGCGAGATCGGCACGAGGGTGCGCTCGATCGACAGCAGCCCGTGCTGGACGTCGACCTCGTGCTCGCGAATGGCGAACCGCCACCGCCGCCACCGGACCTCGGGAACCACGACAACGCCGGCGACGGCGATCAGGACGACGAGGGCCTGGGCGAGGGCCGACACGAGGGCGGGGGCGTCCGATTCGGCGAGACCCTCCCGCAGCGCGGGCAGGGCCACGCCCAGCAGGACGGCGGCAGCCCCCGCGCCGCCCATCCGCCAGGCCCAGCGAGCACCCGGGTCCAACCGCTCGGGCAGCTCCCCGAGCCGCTGCCCCTGCTCCTGTCGGTCGGTCACGAGCGCACTCGGCCGGCGGGGCGGGCTCCGAGCGCACGCGCCCAGCCGATCGCCCCGGCGGTCAGCAGCAACGGCATGAGCGGCAGGTTGTAACGGGGCTGGCTGACCACGATCGCGTGGATGCCCGAGCCCAGCACCAGGGCCAGCAGGCAGAACAGCAACGCGGGGTGCCGGGTCCGCCACAGGGCCAGGACCAGACCGGCGGCGCCGAAGGCCAGCAGGATCCGATGCCAGAGCCGGTCGAGCCCGGTGTTCGCGTATCCACCGCCCGAGAAGGGGTTCGTCCACATCCGCCAGCTCTTGGCGACCATCATCGACGTGAAATCGATCGGCTGGCCGAGCCCATAGCGCACGAGGTTGCGCCGGCCTTCGCGCTGGACCGCCTCTTCGCGGCTGAGGTCAGGGTGTCGCGCCGCGATCACGGCCAGGGCCGCACCGGCGGGCAGCTCGGAGGTCGGGGTGTCGCGGAACTTGGGATTCAGCGCCCGGGCCTCGTCGGCCAGGGCGCGCTTGAGCCCGCCGGTTCTCCCGTCGCCCGGCAGGTAGGTCCCGACGAACAGGGCCGACCCACCGCCGGTGGTGATCGGGACCGGCTTTTCGAGAGCAGCCGAGGCGTGCAGGACCCACGGCAGCACGAGCACCAAGGTCGCGGCGGCCATCACCGCCGCGCCCGCCGCGCCGCGGGCCAGGCCGTCGCGACGCCACAGCGCGACGCCCACCAGCAGGGTGGCGAACGCCGGCAGCAGCAGGTGGTCGGTGCGCGTGAGCACCAGGACGGCAAGCGCCGCCCCGGGAACGGCGAACCACCACACCGAGCGTCGTTCCCAGGCCCACAGGACCCCGAGAGCCGCAGCCGCGAGCGCCAGCGCCCCCAGCGGCTCCGAGAGCAGGTCGCCGCTCTGGCGGATCAGCGGCGGGTACAACGCCACCGCGCCCCCCGCGGCGACGGCGGCCCACCATCCGGCCAGCCGCGCCGCGAGCAGCATGCAGATGACGATGAGCAGGACGCCGACGACGGTCTGCGCCCAGTAGGCCGGGTTCGGGCCGAGGTCCCCGGTCAGCTCATGGGAGGCGGCGAACAACAGCGGAGTCCCCGGAGGCCAATGGTAGGCCTCGCCGTAGCCCGTGTTCAGGGCCGCGGCGTAGCTGCCTCCGGTAGCGATCGTCGTGCCGAGGATCGTGTAGTTGAGCTCGTCGGGCGAGCTGTAGCCGTTCGGATCGAGCGTGGCGGAGACCCGGAGGGCCGTTCCCGCCACGAGGACGATGGCCAGGGCGACGAGAACAGCCCATCCGGGCCGGCTCACGGTCGGGCGGGGGGCCCGAACGTGTCGAGCCCCGCGCACCGGCTCGGTTGCCTCGGTCGTGACGCTGGACATGGGGAGGCCGGGTGCCGTGTGGAGGGGGTGCCGCCACGGGCTGCTCGGGACGCACAGGATAGGGACGGTGCGGCGGTCTCCCGGCTGCGCGGGCGCGGATGGGCGCGCAGCTTGTGGCTTCCGCCACTTTGTAACAACTCGTTACAAGCTGCGATACTCGCGCCGTGGCCTGGAACATCGTGATCGCAGGCGCCGGCTTCGGCGGCGCCAACGCTGCCAAGCGCCTGGAAAAGGTGCTGCCCAAGCAGTCGGCGCGCCTGACCGTTGTCAACGACGTCAACTTCCTGCTCTACACCCCGTTCCTGCCCGCGGCGTCGGCTGGGACGCTGGAGCCGCGCCACGCCGTCACCCCGCTCCGGGAGATCCTGCGCCGTGCCCACCTGCGGCTCGGGGCCGTGACCGGTCACGACCCCGAGGCCCAGACGGTGACCGTGACCAGCCACGCCGGTGAGCAGACGACGCTCGACTACGACGCGCTGGTGCTCGGCCTCGGGGCGGTGTCGCGCTCGCTGCCCATCCCCGGTCTCGACGAGCACGCCATCGGCTTCAAGAGCCTGGCCGACGCGATCTGGCTGCGCAACCACGTCATCGAGACCCTCGAGGCGGCCAACGCGACGGCCGATGCGGCCCGTCGCGAGCAGCTACTCACCTACGTGTTCGTGGGCGGGGGCTACGCGGGGCTGGAAGCCCTGGCCGAGCTGCAGGACTTCGCCGCCGCCGCCATGGACTTCTACCCGCGTGCCCGCCTGCAGGGGATGCGCTGGATCATGGTCGAAGCGCGCGACCGCGTGATGCCCGAGCTCGACGCCGACCTCGCCGCCTACACCATGCGGGAGCTTCGCGGCCGCGGGGTCGAGTTCTTCCTCGACACCACGCTGGAGGAGGTCACGGCCGAGAACGTGACCCTGTCCTCGGGCGAGGTGCTGCCGACCGACACCGTCGTGTGGACGGCCGGCGTCACCCCGCACCCGAGCCTCAAGCGGCTGTCGGTGCCGCTCACCGACGCCGGCAAGGTCCCGGTCGACGAGTACCTGAAGGTCAGGGGGATGGAGCGCGTCTGGGCGGTGGGAGACTGCGCCGAGGTGCCCGATCCCGAGGGTGGCATGTGTCCGCCGACGGCGCAGCACGCGGTCCGCCAGGGCCGCACGGCCGCGGGCAACGTCGCGGCGTCGTTGGGGATCGGCGAGCGAAAGACGTTCACCTACAAGACCAAGGGCCAGTTCGCCGATCTGGGGCGCCACAAGGGCGTGGGCAAGGTCGGCGACCGCATCATCTCGGGCTTTCCCGCCTGGTGGATGACGCGGACCTACCACATCACCCAGGTGCCTTCGATCAGCCGTAAGATCCGCTCGGTGGCCGACTGGACGGTGAGCCTCGGGTTTCCCCGCGACCTCTCCGAGGTCGGGTCGGCGACGAGCCCGGCGCCCCTGAGCGCCGAGGCCTACGAACAGGGTGGAACGCACCGCCCGCTGTCGCGCAGCGACGAGACCGCGGTCTGAGCTGCGGTCGGGCCCCGGAGGACCGGATACAACCCGCGGGCAACGGGATTCGAGCCGCTACCGTGTGGCTAGGTGGCCGTCTGCCGTTGTTCTTCCAGGACGCCTGAAGGTTCGACGTGAAAGCTCGTACGCACACTTCTCTCGCAGGGAGCACGATTCGGTGGCTGATCGCCTTCGTCGCCGTCGCAGCCTGGGCCGGGATGGCTCTCACGTCTGCGCCGAGCGCCCAAGGAGCCAACTTCCCCAACACACCGCTGGGCACCGACCCCTTCGACCGAACCGCGACACGTGACGTCACCGCTGCCGGCCTGCCGGCCGGCTACCGCAAGCTCTCCAACGAGCGCACCAAGACGGTCACGGCCACGGTGAGGCGCCGGACGGGAGTCCGCCGGTATCCGTCGACCCGGAGCCGTCGCATCACCACCCTGCGCCCGGAGACGTGGTACGGCCTGCAGGAGCGAGTGACCGTTCTCGGGCTGGTCAAGCGTTCGGAGCGCCTGTGGTCCCGGGTTCGGTACCCGGGCCGGTACAACCGCGTCGGCTGGATCCCGACGGACGCGCTCGGAAGCGGAAGGACGATCACCACCCAGATCGTCGTCAACCGCCAGACCCGTCGCCTGACCCTCTACAAGGACGGCAAGCGCCAGATGACGGCCCGCGTGGGCGTCGGCGCAAGCGGCTCACCCACCCCTGTCGGCCGCTTCTACATCCGCGAGCGCCTGATCCCCTCCAACCGGCGCGGGCTCTACGGCCCCCGTGCCTTCGGCCTTTCGTCCTACTCGCCGTACCGCACCGACTGGCCGGGCGGCGGCCAGGTGGGCATCCACGGCACCAACCAGCCGGGCCTGATCCCCGGTCGGATCTCCAACGGCTGCATCCGGCTCAAGAACCGTGACGTGCTGCGGCTCGACCGGCGGCTGACGCTGGGCACGCCGGTTCTCGTCAAGTAGGCCGGCCGGGCCCGAGGCAGGGCGAGGCGAGCTCGATCCTTCGAAGAGACGCCGCCTGCGCGGGCGTGAACTACCCGGGCCGCGCGCGCCCACCGATGGCCACCGCTGCGCGCTCGCCCGCCTCGACCGCCCCATCCATGTATCCGTTCCACCGAACAGCGGTCTCGGTTCCGGCCCAGTAGATCGGGCCGACACGGGCGCGCAGCGCCGGTCCGTGCGCCGTCAGCGCTCCTGGCAGGGTGTGGCCGACATAGCACCCGCGGCTCCACTGCTCTTCGGCCCAACTGCGCTCGATCCATCCGTCGGGATGGGAGGCGCGGGGGCCGAACAGGCGGGCTAGGCAGGACGTCACGGCATCGCGGCGTTCCCGTGATCCAGCGGCCGCGTAGGAGCGCGCCTCGGCGCCCTCGAGAAACGCGAGCAGCACCCCCGGCCGACCGCCGGGCGGGGAGTTGTCGAAGGCGGCACTGACCGGGCCGCGGTCGCTGACCGCCTGGCCGCTGAGGCCGTCGGCGCGCCAGAAAGGCTCGTCGTAGATCGCCATCGTCTTGATCGCGCTGCCCATCGGCATCCGCTCGGTGAGCTGGTCGCGGGCGGCGGGCAGCGGTGGGTCGTATTCGATGCGGCCGGCGAGCGTGGGGGGGATGGCGACGATCGCCGAGCGGGCCGTGATCGACTCGAGCCGGCCGCTGGCCAGTGAGCCGGCCAGGACGCGCACGCCGTCGGGGCCGTGCTCGATACGTCGCACCGGCATCTCGAGCCGGACCGCGTCCCCGAGCTGGTCGGCCATCGCGATGGCGATGCCCTGCGCCCCGGTGACGAAGCGCGTGTCCTGGGCCCCGCCCTCGGTGTCAAGCAGCAGGTCAAGGCTTCCCGCCGAGGCGATGTAGAACAGTGCGTGGAGTAGCGACACGTCGCCGGGCATCGCCGCCCACACCGCCTTGACGGCGAGCGTCAACAGCGTGCGCGCGCGGCGAGTGGTGACGTTGGCCTCCAGCCACGAGTGCAACGTCATTGAATCCCAGTCGTCGGCCTCGGGCGCCAGCCACGGAGCCTCAGGAGGCACCGTTGCCGCCATCGCCTCCAGGCGCCGCTGCGCCCGGAGCACGTCGAGCAGCACGATGGGGTCGATCCTTGGGATCGTGCCCGCGTAGCGCCGGACGGTTCCGCCGAGCTCGAGCAGGTTCTCGCCCTGGGTCCAGGTCGGGAAGGTCTCGATCCCCAGCTCGGCGGCCAGCGTCGCGATCCGATCCTGGGTAGGGCCGATCCACTGCCCTCCGACGTCGAGCCAGTCGTCGCCCAGCGCGACGCGCTCCAGCCGTCCGCCGACGCGGTCGCGGGCCTCGAGCACCACGACATCGTTCCCATGGGCCCGCAGCCGGCGGGCGGCCGTCAGCCCCGACAGACCAGCCCCGATGACCACCACGTCGCAGTCGCGCTCTGCCACGGGACGATCCTACGCGGAGCCGAACCGCCCGACCCGGAACAATGGGGACATGGAGACGCTGATCATCTTCGCGGGCTTCGGCTTCGCCACCGGCCTGATCGGGCGGGGCAAGGGCAGCTCGTTCGTGCTCTGGTTCATCATCGGCGCCGTCTTGCCGTTCCTCGGGCTGTTCGCGGTGATCCTCTACCGGGCCGAGAAGACCGAGCCGGAACGCGACTGTCCCCGGTGTGGCAAGCGGCAGAAGCTCTACGTCCAGGTCTGCACCCGCTGCGGGATTGACCTGTACCTGCCCGAGACCGAGCAGGCGCTGGCCGAAGCAGGCGAGGGCGCCGCGATCTGGGGCCACCGACGGCCTCCGGCCCGGCCGCCGGCCGACCGCTCCCGTCCCTGAGATCCGGCACGCCACGGGTGCTCGATCGCAGGGACAGGCAGCGACCGGACGGCTCCCACCCGCTACGCCGGGGCTGCGCGGCGGCTGTGGCCGGCGGGCTGCTCCTTCGGCCGGCTTAGGCCCCGGCCGGCGACCCGCGCACCGACGCCCCGGAGCGCCATCGCCCACCCGGCCGCTCCGCCCGCGAGCACGATCGGCATCAGGGGCAGGTTGTAGCGCGCCTGGCTGACCACCACCGCGTGCAGCGCGGTCGACAGCAGCGCCGCGAGCAGGATCGAGGCCAGCACCGGGTCGCGGGTGCGGACCAGGCCGGCGATCAGGCCGAGCACCGCGGGGATCAGCCACAGGTTGTGGTGGGCCTTGAAGGCCTCGGTCGCGTGGTGGCCCCCGCCGTTGTACGGCGACAGCCACATGCGGGAGGCCTTGGAGAACATCATCGCGGTGAAGTCGATCGGATCCTTGAGCCCGTAGCGCACGAGGTTCTTGCGGCCCTCGATCGAGATGGCCCTCGTCCGCGAGGCCTCGGGATGGCGGGCGGCGATGACGTCCAGGGCGAACCGGGCCGGCAGCTTGTGGTCCGAGACGGCGGCCAGCGTGGGGTGGTTCGCCTTGATCTGCGGCGCCAGGTCGCGCTTGAGGCCCGCCGTCGTGCCCCCGCCGGGCAGGTAGGTGCCCACGAACAGCGGGGTGGAGGAGCCCGTGGTCACCGGCACGGGGTTGCCGAGCGTCCGCGAGGCGTACACCGCCCACGGGGCCATCACGACGACGGTTCCGGCGAGCAGGGCGGCTCCCCAGGCCAGGCCGCTCCGGGCTCCGGCCACCCGCCATCCCACCCCGACGGCGAGGATCGCCAGCAGCCCCGGCAGCAGCAGGTGGTCGGCCCGGGTCAGCACCAGGCCGCCGAGCAGCGCCCCGGCGAGGCCGAACGCCACGATCCGGCGAGACGCGTAGGCCCACGCCAGAGCACCCATGGCGGCGACCATCAGCAGCCCGCCCAGCGGTTCGGAGAGCAGGTCGCCGCTGATTCGGGCCAGCGGCAGATAGAAGGCCACGAGCGCCGCCGCGGCGAGGCCCGCCCAAGGCCCGGCCAGCCACCATGCCAGCAGGAACGCGCCACAGATCGTCAGCGTGCCCGCGGCGAACTGGAGCCAGTACACGGCCCCGGGACCGAGGTCGCCGGTGACCTTGTGCGCGGCGGCGAAGGCAAACGGCGCGCCCGGCGGCCAGCGGAAGGCGTTCATGCCCTTGCGGCGGCGCTCGCGGTAGTCGCCGCCGGTAGCGATCGTCGTGGCCAGCAGGCTGTAGGCCGATTCGTCGGCCGAGGTGTAGCCGGACGGATTCGCAGACTTGTACGCACGCAGGCCGCCGCCCGCGAGCACCACGCAGGCCAGGAGCACGAGAGCGAGCGCGGAGGGGCGCGCGAGACGAAGGGCGGGGCGGCCGGTCACCGTCACGGTTATAGCGGGCACCCGGCTTCGGCCCCGGGCGGCGGGGCCGCACCGGAAGCGCTGCTTTCGACGCGCTGGGCCCCAGCAAATCGGCGATTTCCCGCTGGTACACTCGCTTCGCGCCCGCGAGGGCCGACCCCTGCCGCCCTCTCTCCAGGGGCCACCGAAGGAGGGGCTACTCCGAGACCACCGAAAGGACCCGCCACGATGCGTGCCGCCGATGCGCTGATCGAATCCCTCAAGGCCGAGGGCGTCGAGCATGTATTCGGCCTGCCCGGTGGCGCGAACCTCCCGACCTACGACGCGCTGTACGACGCGGGCCTGACCCACATCCAGGTCCGCCACGAGCAGGGCGCCGGCCACGCCGCGGAGGGCTACGCCAAGGCAACGGGCAAGGTGGGCGTCGCCTTCGCGACCTCGGGGCCGGGAGCGACCAACCTGATCACGGCGATCGCCGACGCGATGCTCGACTCCGTGCCCACCGTGTTCATCACCGGCCAGGTCCGCACCGACCTGATCGGCACCGACGGATTCCAGGAGGCCGACATCACCGGCATGACGCTGCCGGTGGTCAAGCACTCGCTGCTGGTCACCGATCCGACCCACATCCCGCAGTACATCCACGAGGCGTTCCACATCGCCAACACCGGCCGCCCCGGCCCCGTGCTCGTCGACATCCCCCAGGACCTCTCCCGGGCCGACATCGACTACGAGCCGCCCGAGGAGTCCGTCGAGCTCCCCGGCTACCGCCCGTCGAAGGGCGGCAACGTCAAGCAGATCCGCCTTGCGGCCAAGGCGCTGGCCAACGCCAAGCGCCCCGTCCTGTACGTCGGGGGCGGCGTGATCGCCGCCGAGGCCTCCGAGGAGCTGCGCGAGCTGGCCGCCGTCGACGGGCTGCCCGTCACCGCCACCGTCATGGGCCTCGGGGCCTTCCCGGCCCCGCACGACCAGTGGCTGGGCATGCTCGGCATGCACGGAACCCGGGCGGCGAACTGGTCGATGGACCAGGCCGACCTGAT
>JBPCPM010000073.1:0-5715 GCA_050999155.1 Solirubrobacterales bacterium | reverse complement strand
GCTACCGCCTGATCGAGGTGCTGGGGGTCGGGGGAATGGGAACCGTCTATCTGGCGGAGGACCCGAGCCACGGCGAGCGGGTGGCCCTCAAGGTGCTTTCACCCGACATCGCCGCACAAGGGGCCTTCAGGCGGAGGTTCCTGCGTGAGGCCGGGTACGCACGCTCGGTCGAGCATCGGAGCATCGTGCGGGTCCGCGACGCCGGAGAGAGCCGCGGTCTCTTGTTCATCGCGATGGAATACGTGGACGGCGCGGACCTGGCGACGCTGCTTCGACGCGAGCGCCGGCTCGACCCGGCGCGGGCGGTGAGGCTTTTGTTGCAGCTTGCTGAGGCGCTGGACACGGCGCATGCCGCGGGCCTGATCCACCGCGACGTCAAGCCCGCCAACTGTATCGTCGCGGGCTCGCCCCCGGAGGAGCGTGCGCTGCTCACAGACTTCGGCGTGAGCAGAAACCCGGCCACCGACAGCATGGCGCTGACCGTGGCAGGGGACTTCGTGGGAACCCACTTCTACACCGCGCCCGAGCAGCTCTTCGGCGATCCGGATCCGACGGCCGACGTCTACTCGCTGGGATGCGTGCTCTACGAGTGCCTCACGGGGCAGCCGCCGTTCCCGTTCGAGGACGTTGCCGCCGTCCTCGAAGCGCACGTCGACCTCCCGCCCCCGAGCTTGACGGAGTTGCGTCCTGACCTGCCCGACAGGCTCGCCGCAGTGATCGGGCGATCGCTCGCGAAGTCCCCGGGAGGCCGCTTCGACAGCTGCACGGCGCTGATGGCGGCGGCCGCGGAAGCCCTCGCCGTAGCGGTTCCCGGCCCGGACCACCCCGTGTCGCGCCCGACGCAACTGACACTGCGCGTAGAGCTCGACCTGAGCGCGGGACGGGCGGAGATCGGAGTCGACGGTGGAGCAGGCGGCGTGCGTCTCGTCCTGGAGGAGGGTCGCCGGCGCCTGCTCTCAGAGTAGGAGCAGGATGATCAGGACGATGACCGCCACCGCGATGCCCGCCGCGGCGAGCAGCACGGCCGGAGGCTTTCCCCGCTCCGGCGTGGGAGCCGCGCTCGCCTGGGGGACGTCGCGCTGCACCGTCACGTCGGGTGGCGGGGAGACGACCTGCCGCGGGGCGGTCACATCGGGACCCTTCACGACGTTCCGTGGTGCGGTCACGTCGGGCGAGGGCACGGCCTTCCGCGGCGCCGTCACATCGGGCGAGGGCACAGCCCGGGGCGCCGTCACGTCGGGCCCCGCGGCCACGTCACGGGCCACGGTCACGTCCGGCTCAGCCACAACGTCACGGGCCACGGTCACGTCCGGCGAGAGCGGCGCCTGCTCGGAGACAGAAGGCGGCGCGAGATCGAAGGCCATGAGGGACGTGCCGATCCTCATCGTGGAGCTCGAGTCGACCAGGACCGGGGCGTCGATCCTGCGTCCGTTCACATGAGTCCCGTTCATCGACCCGAGGTCCTCGACCTCGATTCCGCCCTCGACGGGCCGGACGACCGCGTGGCGGCGTGATGCCTCTGAGTCTGGGATCTCGATGTCGGAGCCCTCGCGGCCGAGGACGAGCTCCCGCTCGATCTCCACTGTTGTCCCGGCCGCCGGGCCGGAGGTCACCCTAAGTGTTCGCATAGCGCCCAAGGGCGAGCCTAGAGACCTCGGCGATCACGGTCAAGCGGGCGCGCCAATAGGATGCCGGAGGTGCAAGTAGCGGCCGAGGCCCAGCGGTGCGGGTAGCGCAGGGGCTCGAGGTGCCGATGCGCGACGGGGTGGTGCTGCGCGCAGACGCGTACCTGCCGGATGCCGAGCGCCCGGTACCGGCGATCCTTAGCCGCACCCCGTATGACCGCAGCTTCCCGCTGACGCCGGTGGCTGCCATCGACCCGGAGCACGCGACCGAGGCCGGCTTCGCCCTGGTCTGCCAGGACGTGCGCGGGCAGCACGGCTCAGACGGGCAGTTCACCCCGTTCAAGACCGAAGGGCCCGATGGCTACGACACGGTGGAGTGGGTGGCAGCCCAACCGTGGTGCAGCGGAGCTGTCGGGATGGCCGGGCGCTCATATCCCGCTGCCACCCAGTGGCGGGCCGCCGTCGAGCAGCCTCCACACCTGCGCGCGATCTTCCCCGTCCTCGTCGGCAGCGACCTCTACGACGGATGGATCTACCAGGGCGGCGCCTTCGAGCTCGGCTTCAACCTCTTCTGGGTTCATCTCATGACGAGCCCCAAGGCCCGTGGGTCGCTCGACGAGCACTACCGGCATCTCCCGATCAGCGATCCGCCCCTCCTGGCAGACAGTCCCGCCGGTGACTTCTACCGTGAATGGATCGCCCATCCGACCTACGACGAGCACTGGCGGCGGCTCTCGCTGCGCGGCCGTTACGGCGAGATCGACGTGCCGGCCTTCAACGTCGGCGGCTGGTTCGACATCTTCCTGGGAGGAACGCTGGAGAACTTCGCCCGGCTGCGCGGGCAAGGCGGCTCACCGCGGTCCCGCTCGGGGACACGCCTGCTCGTCGGCCCGTGGGGACATGGGACCGCCTTCGGCTCATTTCCCGATCACCGCTTCAAGGAGTTCGGGACAAGCGGGAACGTCGACCTCGCCGATCTGCAGCTGCGCTTCTTCGAGGCTCACCTGGGCTCCGGCGACGAGGCGCGAGACGAGGCGCCGGTGCGCATATTCGTGATGGGAGAGAACATCTGGCGCGACGAGTGGGACTGGCCGCTCGCCCGAGCGACGACGGAGCACTGGTTCCTGCACAGCCGCGGGGATGCCGCCGGGGGCGGGGGCGGCCTCTCGCCCGAGGCCCCGGGGGCCGAGCCAGAGGACGAGTACGCATACGACCCTCGTGACCCGGCTCCAACCGTCGGCGGGCCGATCTCGCTGCCGGGCAAGATGATGCGTCCGAGCGCCGGGCCGCTGGACCAGACGGCGCTGGAGGAGCGACCGGACGTGCTCGTCTACAGCTCCGAGCCGCTCGAGGCACCGCTCGAGGTGACGGGGCCGCTCGAACTGGTCCTCTACGCCGCGACCTCCGCCCGCGACACGGACTTCATCGGCAAGCTCTGCGACGTCGACCCCGATGGCCGCTCGCGGATCCTCGCCGAGGGCGTGATCAGGGCCCGCTACCGGGAGGGCTTCGAGCAGGCGATCCCCGTCGCGCCGGACCGGGTTAACGAGTACCGCATCTACCTAGTGGCCACGAGCAACGTCTTTCTGCCAGGACACCGCATACGCCTCGACGTCACGAGCAGCTCGTTCCCGCGCTTCGACCGCAACGCCGGCAGCGGCAACACCGTGGGCAAGGACACCGAGGACTCCCTGACCACCGCCCGCCAGCGGATCTTTCACGACGCTGATCGCGCCTCTCACCTGCTGTTGCCCGTCGTCGAGCGCTGACCGCGGGCCCACTTCGAGAGGAACCAGTCGCCGATCTCGCGCGCCGTTGCGTCGGGGTCCGCGTACATCGACGTGAACAGCCGCCCGTCAAGCGTCACCAGTTCGCTCTGCGGCATGTCGGCGTGAGCCGCCGCGGCCGCTTCGCGCATCGGCTCCGTGCTCTCCGTGCCGACCACGAAGCGAACCGGCGCCTCGACCCCCGCCAGCTTCTCGGTCTCGCGCCGGTAGGCGCCCGCGCAGCGTGTCTCACGCAGGGTCGTGTGAACGGTGCCCACGCGGGTCTGCCACATCTCGGTCCCGCGAACCCCCGCTACCTGCTCCTCGTTGAGACCCACGACCTCGCGCAGGAACACCTCCAGCGCGCCGTCGGGGTCACCTGCCTCCATCGGAGCCTCCATGCGGTCGGCCACGTCGTCGGGGACCTGCGGCGGGCCGGGACGCCCGGTCGGACCGTCGTCGAGCAGGATGGCGTGGAACTCAACTCCGTCGGCGGCAGCCTTGAGCACGCAGATGCCACCGAAGCCGTGCCCGAAGACGTATGGCGGGACTCCGACCTCCGCGACGAGCGCAGAGATGTCCTCGGACTCGCGATCGAGCGAGTAGGTCCCATCGCCCTCCTCGAGGCTGAGGCCGCGACCGCGCCGGTCCGCGAGGTAGACGGTGAAGCGCTCGGCGAGCCCATCCCTGATCGGGCCCCACTGGGTACGGTCTGCGGCCGTTCCGTGTACGACCACCAGCGGCGGCCCCTCGCCGACCACCTCGTAGCCGATCCGGCTGCCATCCGCGGATGTGACATAGGCGACTCTCGGCTCGCTGGCTTCCACCTGGCCTCCTGCTCGGGAGCGCGATCATAACCTCAGGCTGCGGTCTGCGTTAGGTTGCGCAGCACACTCGAAAGGAGCGCACATCGTGGGCAAGACCGCTTTCCTGTTCCCAGGCCAGGGCTCGCAGAAGGTTGGCATGGGCGCCGACCTGCTCGAGGCGAGGCCGGACGTCTTCGACCGCTATCTCGAGCAGGCCGACTCTGTCTCCGGGCTGCCGATCCGCAGCCTCTGCCTCGAGGGACCGATCGAGGAGCTGACCGCAACCGAGGCCGCCCAACCCGCGCTCTTCTCCGTCTCGCTGGGGATGCTCGATCTGGCGCGCGAGGCGGACATCAGCCCGGACTTCGTGGCGGGCCACAGCCTCGGCGAGTACACGGCCGCGGTGGCCAGCGGCGCGATCCCGGCCGACGCCGGGATCGGCCTGGTCGCAAAGCGCGGCCGCCTGATGGCCGATATCCAGTCCGAGCGGCCGGGCAGCATGGCTGCGATCATCGGCCTCGACGCCGATCGCGTGGCCGAGCTGTGCGAGTCGGCCGCGGAGGCCGGCACCGTGGTCCCCGCCAATCTCAACACGCCGAGCCAGGTCGTCTGCTCGGGCGAGGACGCCGGGGTGCTTCGCCTGATCGAGCTGGCGGAGGAGGCGGGCGCCGACAAGGCGGTCAAGCTCCAGGTGGGCGCCGCCTTCCATAGCGAGCTGATGGAGCCCGTCCAGGCCGCCATGGCGAAGGAGATGGACGCCGTGGACTGGGCCGACCCGGACGTTCCCCTATGCTCGAACGCGAGTGGAAAGCTGTGCAGCACCGGCGACGACGTACACGATGCGCTGGTGGCGCAGATCGCGAGCCCGGTGCTGTGGGTCGATTGCGTGCGGACGCTGACCGGGAACGGGTGCGACAAGTTCCTCGAGCTCGGTGCCGGGCGCACGCTCTCGGGCCTCGTGCGCCAGATCGACGCGGAGGTGGAGACCTTCTCCGCCGACTCGCCCAAGAAGCTCTCGAAGTTCGTCGAACGAGCGAGCGCGTAGCTCCCGCCGAGGTTCGTGAGCGCCTCAGCGTCAACGCTTGTAGCGACGATCCTGGGGTCGCTGATCGTCTTCGTGGAAAGCACGGTGGTGAACGTAGCGCTGCCGCTCCGGGAGGATCTCAGCCTCGGACTGACGGCCTTCGGGGCGACATCGCTGCTGGGCGGCGCGCTGGTGGACCTCACCTCGTGGCGCGCTGTCCGGCCCTCGCGGGCGCCTCGTGATCGCCGGCGGGCTGATCTCCGCGGCGGGAATCCGCAACCCACAGGCGCGACCTGAGGAGGGCGACAAGAAGCGAGCGCACGGCCCGCGACGGCCAGGACAGGATGGCCAGGCAGCCCGTGTACCGGTTGAAATGACCACGCGGAGGAGGCGGCCACATGGCGACCAATGAGCAGCCTGCCGACAGCTACGACGTCAGCATCCTCGGTGGCGGGCTGGCCGCCTGACCCTGGGCCGCCAGATAAAGATGGCGC
>JBPCPM010000058.1:0-5268 GCA_050999155.1 Solirubrobacterales bacterium | reverse complement strand
ATCGCGGCGGCCATCGGCCTGGAAAAGCACCTTGACCTCAACACCCCGAGCCCGCGACGTGATCGGCCCAAAAACATCCAAACGACGATCGCTACGCAACACCTGCGCCCGCGAGACCCGCAGCTTGGCCGGATACAAATACCCCGCCGCACCCGGGTCGCCACACGTACCGACCACAGGCGGAGCCGGAGGCGCCGGCGGAGCCGGCGGCGGCAGCGGAGGTGCCGGCGGTGCCGGAGGCGACGGAGGCGGGGGCGTGGAGTCGTCGCTGCTGAACACGTACACTCGTCCCTGGGAGACGGTGCCGGTCGAGCCGGAGCCATTGAAGTTCTCCCCTGCGGTGGCGAAGTCCAAGAAGCCGTCGTCGTTGATGTCGCCCAGTGGCACGATCGCGCCGCCGAAAGCGCTCCCGGCCTGGCTGTCGGGATCGGGGACGGTCTGCAGCACCTGTTCCGTTGCCGGGTTGAACACGTGCACGTCGTTGCGCTCGGAGTTCGTGAACCCCTCGACGCCGACCAGCAGCTCGTTGCGCGGCGCCTCCAAGCCGGGCACCAGATCACCCACGCCGGCGCTGGCGCCACCGAAGTTGCCCGACTTGGACGGCGTTGGATCGTCGAGCACGCTCAGGAGCACGGAGCCCGACCCTGCCTTGAAGTTGCCGTTCATGACGTAGCCGCGTCCCGTGGCCGTACCGGCGGGAGTGTTCTGGGATGGCGCCGGCAGGTAGACATCCGGCGCCGTGGTGCTGCCCATGTCGCCGGGCGCCGGCATGTGACTGGAGAGCTGCGAGCCAAAGGTGGCGCCCGACTGGCGCTCGGGATGGAGATAGGTGTAGAGGACCGCGCCGGTCGCTCCGTCGATCATGTAGGCGACGCCAGCGTTGGCAAAGCCCGAATCGGGGTCATCGACCGGCAGGTCGGTCCCCGGCGAGGGAATGACGATGTCCGGGATGCCGTCGGGTGTCGTCGTGCTGTCGACACGCGAGCATCTTTCCCCAGGAAGGATCGTGGGGTCGGTGCACGTTCCGACGTCCCCGACTGCGCTCACGGTGTTGGCGAGCTGTTCGTTGTCGGCGGGTACGCCGCTCGTATCGTCGCCCTGGGCGGAAGGGTTGCGGATCGTCGTGACCTCTTGGCCGGAGGTGGTGCCGTCCAGGATCACGGACGGATCGCTCGTGCTGATGTCCTCGCCGCGATAGATGTAGGCCCGTCCCGCCTGCTCGCAGACCGTCGCCGACGTGGTTTCGCAGTGCGAGCCCGGCTGCGCGGTCGCGGCGCTCTCGGTGAGCTGAGGTGCGCCGATCACGAGATCGGGGCGACCGTCGCCATCGAGGTCTCCGATCGCCACCGCACGCGGCACCGCGGGGCACGGCCCGACACCGAAGTTGCCCTCACACGCGGTCATGCCCGCCGGGTTCACTGCTGTGCGTCCGAAGCCGGAGCCTCGCGGCAGCAGCGCGCCGGGAACGGCCGCATCGGCGGGCGGCATGTCAATACGCTTCAGCAGCGCCCGGGTCGCGCCATCGTAGACGTAGACGCGGCCGCTGTCAGTGCCATTGGCGTCGACTCCGCGGGCCCCGACGACGATCTCGGGGATGCCGTCGGCCGGGCCGATCGGGTTCTCAGGACACAGCGCACCGGCCGTTCCTCCGTCGCAACTGCCCAGATCCGACATCGAAACCGCCTCGCTGCCAACCTTCGACGTCCAGAACGAGCCGAACCCCGCGCGGTTCCCCATCCCGCCCGGGTCCGGCGCGTCGATCCGGTCGATGAGCTCGCCGGTCGCGCCGCTGATCACGAATACCATCCCGTCGCGGTTGGGGCTGCCGGCCTGCTGAGGCACCACTAAGTCGTCTGTCCCATCGCGGTCGAGGTCGCCGGCACCGGCCATGCCACGCCCGAACACACCACCCTCAACGGACACCGGGCTATCGACACGCTCCACATCGTAGGTGCGTGGCAGGCCCGGACCCTGGGCGAGCGCCACCCCAGTGCCGAGCAAGGCCATGAGGGCCGCTGCGCCGAGGACGGCAAGGACCCGCGCCAAGGATGGTAGATGGATCATGCGTGAACTCGCCTTTCGGAACGTATGGGTAATGCTCTTGCTGCCGATTGTCTCAGCGCTGCTCGCCGGACACGGCGCTTTGCTGACGTCGCTTGGCACGACCGGATGGCCGACCCTCAATTCACGAGGTGCCTAGCATTGTCGGCCCCCTCCCTGCTCAGCTCCCGATGAAGGGTCCGACACCCCCGCTCGATAGCAAGCTATAAGGTTGGCTCGAAGATCACAAGGTGCACAACACATATACCGGGCAAGTGAGCGAGAGGTCTCCTCATGTCGTCCGCAGCGCGGCCGTCTCGGGAGTGCGTGCTCTGCGCTGGCGCCCGCCCACCGGTGGCCGGTGGCTGCGTGACGCACTTACCACGGGCCACCCCAGTTCCAGCATGCCCGGGCCATTCCACGCCCCGTGCCGAGTCTGCCTGGGGCCAGCGGGTGAGCGGGTCTGCGTGCTGCTGGCGCCGCTTGGCTTTGATGGTGGCAAGACGAATCGATCATCGATGACTATTTGCGCGAGGACGGTCCTTTCTTTGGTCCTACTCACGGGTTGGCGGTGGAGCGCAGGTCGACCTTGCCCGGCCACCTGCAGAAGGTCGTGTAGAAGTGCCGGGCGGCACGGCGGCGAGTCCGCGTCCCGGTCCGCGTGTCGCTACCGTTGCGCCGATGGCCTCGTGGTCGCCGGCTCCACCGCCTCCTCCTCACGCGGGGCGTGCGCAGGTGATCCTCGCGCTGCTCGGCGCCCTGTCGATGGTGCCGCCCTACCTTGGGCCCACGATCGGCCTCGAGATCGACGTGCCGGCGAACGTCGAGGTGGTCGACCACGTGGTGCCGGGGGTGGCGATCGTGCTGGGGGCGGCGATGGCGGCGCTGCTCGCTCGCCGGGGGGAGGAGGGGAGCCTCCTGAGCATGGCGCTCACGGGCTGGTGCTTCCTGGGCGGCCTGTGGCAGGCCGCGACCCACTTTCCACTCGTGCTGGAGGGGGGCCAGGCGCAGGCCCCCTGGGCCGCCGTGGCGCTGCACTCGACCGCCGGTCCCGTGATCGCCGCGGTCGCGCTGTGGCTCACGCTGCGCCCCGTCGGGTCGGCGACCGCGGACTACCCGTAGGTCGGGCCGGCCCCGGCCGGCACCGGAGTGCGACACCGGGCACCGTTGCCGTGGCGTCCGGGCAACCGGGCCGGCGGGCCGGCGAGCGTGTTGACCTCGTCGAGGGTGAGCGTCTCGCGGTCCACGAGGGCCAGGGCGACACGATCGAGCGCGGCCCGTGAGGCGGTGAGCGCCGCGCGGGTCAGCTTCTCGGCCTCCTCCACCACTCGGTTGACCTCGGAGTCGATCAGGCGCGCTGTCTCGTCCGACCAGCGGGATTGCCCGTCGCGGCCCGGCAACACGCGAACTCGCTCGCTCATGCCGAAGTCGCAGACCATCATGCGGGCGATCTCGCCGACCCTGGAGAGGTCGTCCGAGGCTCCCCCGCTGGACTCTCCGAACACCATCTCCTCGGCCGCTCGTCCGGCGAGCAGCATGGCCATCCGCTCGATCAGCGCCGAGCGGGGATAGAGCAGGCGATCGGTCGACTCGGGCAGCCACGCCACGCCCATCCTGCGACCCCGGGGGACGACGCTCAGCTTGTGCACGACCGTGTCGCGCAGGAGCATCCGCGCGACGAGGGCGTGGCCGGCCTCGTGGTAGGCCACCGTGCGGCGCTCCTCGTCGGACATGATCCGCCCGCTGCCCACGCCGGACAGTGCGCGGTCGATGCCCTCCTCGACCAGGCCCATGTCGATATCGTCCGAGCCGCGCCTGCCGGCCAGCAGAGCCGCCTCGTTGAGGACGTTTTCGAGATCGGCTCCCGCGAGCCCGCGGGTGAGGGTGGCCACGCGCTCGAGGTCCACGTCGGCAGCCAGGCGCTTGTTCTTGGCGTGGACGTCGAGGATCGCGCTGCGGCCAGCCTGATCGGGCAGGTCGATCGTGATCTGGCGGTCGAACCGGCCCGGGCGGGTGAGCGCCGGGTCGAGCATGTCCGCGCGGTTGGTCGCGGCGATCACCACGACCCCGGACCGCTGGCCGAAGCCGTCGAGCTCGATCAGGATCTGGTTGAGGGTCTGATCGGTCTCGCGGCTTCCCGCGTCACCGCTGCCCCCGCCGCGCTTGGCGCCGATCGCGTCGATCTCGTCGATGAACACGATCGCTGGCGCTACGCCCCGCGCCTGGGCGAAGAGGTCGCGCACGCGGGCGGCGCCCTCACCGACGAAGACCTCGGTGAACTCGGTGCCGGCCACCGAGAAGAAGGCAGCGTTCGCCTCTCCGGCGACCGCTCGCGCGAGCAGGGTCTTGCCACAGCCGGGCGGCCCGTTGAGGAGAAACCCGCGGGGGATGTGCGCCCCGAGTTTGGTGAAGCGCTCGGGATCGGAGAGGTAGTCGCGGACCTCGGCCAGCTCGACCATCGCTTCGTCCACGCCCGCGACGTCGGCGAAGGTGACCTGCTCGTCGCTCAACGACTGCTTGCCGAGGGTGCGACCGCGCATCGACAGCCGCCGCTGGCGCTCCGGCGCCTCGATGATGCGCGTGAGCGCCTCCTCGAGCAGCGCGTGGGTGATCTCGCGCAGGTCCGCGCGGGCGGCGAGCAAGCCCGCCTCGTTGATCACGTTGGCGAGATCCGCCCCGGTCATCCCGAGCGCGCGATGCGCGATCGCCTTCAGGTCGACGTCGACAGCCAGCGGCTTGCCGGTGGCGTGGACCTTGAGGATGTCCAGGCGCCCGTGCTCGTCGGGGGTCTCGAGGCCGATGCTGCGGTCGAAGCGCCCCGGGCGCAGCAGCGCGGGATCCAGGACGTCGGGCCGGTTGGTCGCGCCCACGACGATGATGCCCTCCGTCGTCGAGAAGCCGTCCATCTCGGCGAGCATGCCGGTCAGTGCCTGGTTCTGCTCATCGCTCGAGCTGGTCGCCACCGAGCCGCCGGCTCCGGCGCCGCGACGGCCACCGACCGCATCGAGCTCGTCGATGAACACGATCGCCGGGGCGTTCTCGCGCGCCTCGCGGAAGAGCTCGCGCACGCGGGCGGCGCCGACCCCGGTGTACATCTCGACGAAGTCGGATCCCGAGATCGAGTAGAACGACGCCCCCGCCTCGCCGGCCAGCGCCCGCGCGAGGAGCGTCTTCCCGCACCCGGGCGGCCCGAAGAGCAGGACCCCCTTGGGCACCTGGGCGCCGACC
>JBPCPM010000122.1:0-27372 GCA_050999155.1 Solirubrobacterales bacterium | reverse complement strand
GGCTGGGCATGCTCGGCATGCACGGAACCCGGGCGGCGAACTGGTCGATGGACCAGGCCGACCTGATCGTCGCCATCGGCGCCCGGTTCGACGATCGGATCACCGGCAAGCTCTCGGAGTTCGCGCCCCGGGCGAAGTTCATCCACATCGACGTCGACCCGGCGGAGATCTCCAAGAACGTCCCCGCCCACATCCCGATCGTCGGCGACGCCAAGAGCATCCTGCCGAAGCTGGTGCGTGAGTACCGGGCCCTGCAGCCCGACCCCGACCGCATGAGCGAATGGTGGGAGACGATCAACGCATGGCGCGACGAGCATCCGCTGGGCTACGACGATCCGGGCACCGGCGAGATCAAGCCGCAGTTCATGGTCCAGGCCATGCACCGGGCCACCGGCGGCGAGGCGATCATCACCTCCGACGTCGGCCAGCACCAGATGTGGTGTGCCCAGTACTACGACTTCAACCGTCCCCGCCAGTGGCTGAACTCCGGCGGTCTGGGCACGATGGGCTTCGGCTTGCCGGCTGCGATCGGCGCCAAGGTCGCCTGCCCCGACCGCGAGGTCGTGTGCCTCGCCGGGGACGGCTCGCTGATCATGAACATCCAGGAGATGGCCACCGCGGTCCACCACGACATCCCGGTCAAGGTGTTCCTCATGAACAACGGTTACATGGGCATGGTCCGCCAGTGGCAGGAGCTGTTCTGGGACAAGCGCTACATGTCCGTCGAGATGGGCCCGAGCCCCGATTGGACCAAGCTCGCCGAGGCGTTCGGCGCCTGGGGCGGCAAGGTCGAAAAGCGCGACGAGGTCGAGGACGCGATGCGCGAGGCGATTGCCCACGACGGCCCGGCCCTGCTGGACTGCCGCGTGACCCGCGAGGAGAACTGCTACCCCATGATCCCGGCTGGCGCCGCCGCCCGGGACATGGTCGGCTAGGAGGCCAGCCATGGACAAGCCCGGACCTTCCAACGTCCTCGAGCTCTCCGAGCTCGCCGTCGGCCGCCAGCGCACGGGCCGCAAGCACGTCCTGTCGCTGACCGTCGAGAACAAGCCGGGCGTGCTCGCCCGGGTCGCCGGGCTGTTCAGCCGCCGCGGTTTCAACATCGACACGCTGGCGGTCGGACCGACCGCCGACCCGGACACCTCACGGGTGACCCTGACCCTCGACGGGGCCAAGCACCCGATCGACCAGGTCACCAAGCAGCTGCACAAGCTGGTCAACGTGATCAAGATCCGCGACATGGACCCGGAGACGACGATCACCCGGGAGCTGGCGCTGTTCAAGGTCAACGCCCCCGTGGAGAGCCGGGCCGAGATCGCCCAGTTCGCCGAGATCTTCCGCGGCAGCGTCGTCGACGTGACCCGGCGCACCATGACCATCGAGCTGACCGGCACCGCCGACAAGCTCGAGGCCTTCGAGCAGCTCGTCCGGCCCCATGGCCTTGTCGAGATGGTCCGCACCGGCGAGGTCGCGCTGGCCCGCGGCCGCGCCGAGACCTGATCACCTCACGCGCGTGACGGTCGAAGCCGCTGCGGCGACGCTCCTCGAGCACTTCGACACCGCGCTGGCGAACGCGGCTCGTCGGCCCCGGCCCACCTTGGCCACCGCGAGCGTACGGGTGGATGGGGCGGCGCTGGACCCGGCGGCGGAGGCCGTCGGCGGCCGGCTGGCCGACGACCGCTGGTTCTGCTGGGAGCAGCCCGACGAGGGCTTCGCCCTGGCCGGGCTCGGCGAGGCGCACGCCGTCGTGACACGGGGCCCGGACCGGGCCTCCGACCTGATCGGGGAGACCGCGGAGCTGATGGCGTCGCGCTGTTCGTCGGGCGACGAGGA
This sequence comes from Solirubrobacterales bacterium, assembly GCA_050999155.1. GTDB lineage: Bacteria > Actinomycetota > Thermoleophilia > Solirubrobacterales > 70-9 > JBPCPM01. The sequence continues at coordinate 25,539 of JBPCPM010000122.1, read as the reverse complement.
GCTCGAGCCGGGCGCCGGGCCGGTCTGGGTGGGCGGTATGAGCTTCGCTCCCGACGGGGCGGCCAGCGGACCCTGGTCATCGTTCGCCCCGGCGCGGATGGCCTGCCCCGAGCTGGCCCTGGCCTGCCGGGACGGCCATACGACGGTGACCGCCGCGGCGTTGGTACGCGACGAGGCCGACATCGCGGCCGGCCGCCGGGCGCTCGAGGGCCGCCTGGCCCGCCTCGGGGACCACCGCCTGCCGATGCGCGACCCTTGGCCGACCGGCCGCTGCTCGGTCTCCAGCGCCCGCGCCCCGGGGGACTTCGAGGACGCGGTCAGCCAGGCCGCGGCGGCGATCCGGGCGGGTCGGCTCGACAAGGTCGTCCTGGCCCGCGAAGTCCGTGTGCAGGCCCCGACGGCCTACGACGCCGGCGCCCTGTTCGGGGCGCTGCGCGAGAGCTTCCCGTCGTGTTTCTGCTTCGCCGTCGGCACCCCGGAAGCCGCGTTCTGCGGCGCCAGCCCGGAGCTGCTGGTCCGTCGTCGCGGCCAGGGCGCCTCGACCGTCGCCCTGGCGGGCTCGACCCGCCGTAGCGCCGACCCCGCGCTCGACGACCACCTGGGCGAACAGCTGCTGCGGTCGGCCAAGGACCGCCGCGAGCACGAGGTCGTGGTCGAGCGGATCCAGCGCACGCTGCGGCCGTGGAGCGTGTGGGTGCAGGCCGAGCCGGACCCGGTCGTCATCCAGGTGGCCAACATCCAGCACCTCGCGACGCCGATCCACGCCCTGCTTTCCCAGGCCCATGGGGCGGTCGAGCTGGCTGCTCGCCTGCACCCGACGCCCGCCGTAGGTGGCGAGCCGTGGGACCTGGCTCGCGAGCTGCTCGCTCCCCTGGAGCAGATGGACCGGGGCTGGTACGCCGGGCCGGTGGGATGGATGGACGCCGCCGAGGACGGAGACTTCTGCGTGGCCCTGCGCAGCGCCCTGCTGCGCGACCGCACCGCCCACCTGTTCGCCGGCGTCGGTGTGGTGGGTGCCTCGGATCCCACCGCGGAGCTGGCCGAGACCGAGCTCAAGCTGCAGGCGCTGCTCCCCCTCGTCACCGGCTGAGCAGCGGCGTTTGCCGTTTGCCGTCCGACCGACTCGGGAACTTAAAGATCGCCGCTCTTGGAGGCGGTCAACCGCAACTGCAAGGAGTTCCACATGCGCATCGGAATCTCGACGCTCGTCCTGATCATCGTGGTCATCCTGCTCATCGTCCTGCTGACCTAGAGAGGTCGGGGGGCCAACGCCACCCCGCCGTCCAACCGGACGGCGGGCCGTCAGCCGTCGAGGTGCCCGGCCTCGCGGGCTGCCTTCTCGGCTTGCTCGAGCTGGCCCTCGACGAGGTCCAGGCCGCTGTTCCAGAAGCCCGGGTCGGCGAGGTCGATGCCGACGATCTGGCCCAGCTCCTCGGGGGGGCGTGAGCCGCCCGCGGCGAGCAGCTCGCGGTAGCGGGGCTCGAAGTCCGGGCCCTCCTCCTGGTAGCGGCGGTACACCGACAGGGCCAGCAGCTGGCCGTAGGCGTAGGCGTAGACGTACCCGGGCGTGTTGATGAAGTGCGGGACATACGACCACCACGACGCGTAGTTGTCGGTCACCTCGACCGAGTCGCCGAAGAGGTCGGTCTGGCTCGTGGTCCATAGCTCGCTGATCCGCTCGACGGCCAGCTCGCCCTCGTCGCGGCGAGCGGTGTGCACCGAATGCTCGAATCGGTTCATCGAGATCTGGCGGAAGACCGTGGCGATCGAGCCCTCGATGCTCTCGGCCAGCAGGGTCAGGCGCTCGGCCGGGGTGTCTGCCTGCTCGAGGAGGTTGGCGAATACCAGCTCCTCACCGAAGACCGAGGCCGTCTCGGCCAGGGTCAGCGGCGTGCCCTGGTGAAACAGGCCCTGGCCGGCGGCCAGGTAGGCGTGCACGCCGTGGCCGAGCTCGTGGGCGAGGGTGAGAACGTCGCGGGACTTCGACGTCCAGTTGAGCATCACGTATGGGTGCACGGAGGGGACCGCGTAGGCGCAGAACGCGCCGCCGCGCTTGTTGTCACGGACCGGGGCATCGATCCAGCCGCCGGTGAAGAACCGCTGCGCGGCGTCAGCCAGGGCGGGGGAGAAGGAGCGGTAGGCCTCGAGGACCATCCCCCGGGCCTGGGGCCAGGCGATCTCGGGTTCTTCGAGGGTGAGCGTGGCCATCCGGTCGTAGTCGGCGAGCGTGTCGACGCCGAGGATCTGGGCCTTGAGGCGGTACCAGCGGCGCGCGATCTCATACCGCGAGGTCACCGCGTCGACCAGGGCCTGGACCGACTCGTCGGAGGCCTCGTTGGCCAGGTTGCGGGTGGCCAGCCAGTGTGGGTAGTCGCGCAGGCGATCGTCGACCGCCTTGTCGGCCAGCAGCGTGTTGAACAGGTACGCGCGGGTCCGCAGGCCCGGCTGCAGGGACTCGGTGACCGCCTCGGCGACCGCGGCCCGCACGTCGCGGTCGGGGGAGGTGAGGTTGCTCAGGGCGGAGTCCAGCGGTACCTCGCTCGTCGCGTCGTCGCCGTTGCGGGCCACGTCGGGCAGGGTCACCCGGATGGCCGAGGTCAGCTCGGCGAACAGCCGGCCCCAGGCGCTGCGTCCGGTCAGGTGCTTCTCGGTCATCACCCGTTCCTCGGGCTCGGAGAGCAGGTGGGGCCGGTAGCGGCGCTCGGAGCGCAGGTGGTGGCGGCAGAACTCCAGCGCGTCGTTGGCCAGGAGCTCCTCGGCGCGCGCGTCCTCGATCGCCGCCCACTCGAGCTCGAAGAACAGGAGCCTGGTCGAGATCGCGGTGCCGCGCTCGCGGACCCGCTGCATCAAGGCGCCGCGCTCGGGGTCGGCCGTGTCGGTCGCGAAGCGCAGCTGGGCGTAGTTGCCCGCCCGGGAGGCGAGCTCGGAGATGGCCTCCAGGTCGCGCATGGCCGCGGCCATGCCGTCGGCGTCGAGCTCGGCGACCGAGCCCTGGTGGGTGCCGGCGAACCGCTCGGAGCGCTCGGTCGCCTCGTCGAGAAGCCGGTCGACCGCGTCGGCCGGAGCCGCGTCTGCCTGATCGGCGACGCCGGGGGCGCCGGTCAGCAGGTCATCGAGTTCCCAGGCGACCTCCGAGGCGTCCTGGGCAAGGGCGGGCTCGGGCGTTTCGGTCGTGGGCTCCATGCCCCGCACTCTAGTATCACGGCAATGGGGGTCACCACACGGGAAATCCGCCTCGCCTCACGGCCCGAGGGCGCGCCGACGAGCGACAACTTCGAGCTGGCCGAGCGCGAGCTCGACGAGCCCGGTGACGGCCAGGTCCTGATCCGCAACGCCTGGATGTCGGTCGACCCCTACATGCGGGGCCGCATGAACGACGTCAAGTCCTACGTGCCGCCGTTCGAGATCGGCAAGGCCCTGCAGGGCGGCGCGGTCGGTCAGGTCATCGAGTCCAAGGCCGACAGCGTCTCCGAGGGCGACTGGGTCCAGAACCAGCTCGGGTGGCGCGAGTACGCGCTGGCCGACGCCGACGGCCTGCTGCCGGTCGATCCCGGGCTCGCCCCGGCCACCACGGCACTCGGCGTCCTGGGCATGCCCGGGCTCACCGCCTGGGTCGGGATCAGCGAGATCTGCCAGATCTCCGAGGGCGACACGCTGTTCATGTCTGCCGCCTCGGGCGCCGTCGGCTCGGCGGGAGGCCAGATCGCCAAGCTGCGCGGCGCCAAGGTCATCGGGAGCGCCGGCTCGGCGGAGAAGGTCGACTTCCTGACCTCAGAACTCGGCTTGGACGGTGCCTTCAACTACAAGGAGACCCCGCCCGCCGAGGCGCTCGCGGACCTGGCCCCGAAAGGCATCAACGCCTACTTCGACAACGTCGGTGGCGACCACCTCGAGGCCGCGATCGGCGCCCTGCGCGCCTTCGGGCGCATCGCCCTGTGCGGGATGATCTCCCAGTACAACCTGACCGAGCCTCAGCCGGGCCCTCGCAACATGCCGCAGCTGATCGGCAAGCGGGCCACCATGCAGGGCTTCATCATCATGGACCACTTCGACCGGATGGGTGACTTCGCCGACGAGGTCGGGCCCTGGGTCGCCGACGGCAGCCTCAAGTACCGCGAGACGATCGTCGAGGGCCTCGAGCAGGCCCCGCAGGCGTTCATCGACACCCTCGAGGGCGACAAGCTCGGCAAGATGCTGGTCAAGGTCGGGCCCGGCCCCGACGAGGTCTGACCGCTCGGCTCCTTATCTGACACCCAGCCGGCGCTCGCCTCCTGATTGTGCACGTCGGCGGTGGCTCAGAGGGAGTTGACGGGGTCGGTTGTGATGGCCCGGGCCGCCCGCTCGCCGCTGCGTACCGCCCCGTCGATGTAGCCGTGCCAGCGGTCGGCCGTCTCGGTGCCGGCCCAGTGGATGGGCCCGATCGGGTCGGTCAGCGCCGGGCCGTGGGCACTTAGCGCGCCCGGGCCGGCCAGCGACGTCGGCCCGCCGCCGCTCCACTGCTCTGTCTGCCAGAACCGGTCGTCGTAGAGCTCCGGCCGGCCCGCCCGCGGCCCGTACAGCGAGGCCAGCCGCTCGACGACCAGCCGCCGCCGCTCTGCCTGGTCGAGCGCGGCCATCCGGCGGGCGTGGCGGCCGCCGGAGAAAGCAACGAGGATGCCCGGGGCGCCCGACGGCGGGGTGTTGTCGAACGTCGAGGTGATCGGGCCCGTCGGGTCCACGGCCTGGCCGTTGAAGCCGTCGTCGCGCCAGAACGGCGTGGGGTACACGGCCAGGCACTTGCCCAGGGCGCCCATGGGAAGACGCTGGCACAGCTGGTCGCGCGCCGCCGGGAGCGCGGGGTCGAACTCGATGCGTGTGGTCAGCGGCGGGGGGACGGCGACGACGACGTGCCGCGCGCGGACCTCGACCGTGGGGCGCTCCAGCGGCCCGGCGGTGACCGTGACTCCGTCGCCCGACCAGCGCACGGCGCGCGCCGGCGTCTGGAGCCGGAGCGCCGCCCCCAGCTTGCCGGCCACCCGCTCGGCCACGAGCATCGGGCCGCCCGCGAATCGGTCCTGCTGCGCGCCGCCGGTCGTGTCCAGCAGGCGATCGAGTCCACCCGCCGCCTTGAGGTAGTGCGCGACGAACAGTATCGACATCTCCTCGGGCTGGCCGCCCCAAACGGCGTGGCAGGCGACCTCCAACAACCGGCGTGCGGTGCGCGTGTGGACTGTACGCCCGAGCCAGGTGTCGAACGTCTCGGCGTCGAGCTCCCGCGCCCTGGGTGCCGTCCAGGGGGCCTGGAGCGGGACCGAGTCGGCCAGGCGGTCCAGGCGCCAGCGGGCGTGGGCGATGTCGGCCAGGCGCAGCGGGCCGATCCGGGGGATCGTGCCGCTGAACCGTTTGTGGTCGCCGTCGAGGGCCAGCAGGTGGTCGCCCTCCTCCCACGTGGGGAAGGTGCCGACGCCCTGTTCTCGCGCCAGCGCGGCGATCCGGTCCTGGCCGGGGCCCAGCCACTGGCCGCCGAGCTCCAGGACGCCGTCGCCGTCGAGTCGCCGGTCGCAGACCCGTCCGCCGACCCGGTCTCGCGCCTCGAGCACCACCACCTCGCGCCCCGCGCGCTGCAACGCACGCGCGGTGACGAGCCCGGCGAACCCGGCGCCGACGATCGCGACGTCCACCTCGAGCCGCCTCGGGGAGGGGGTGTGCGCGGTGGCGGTCACCGGGCGGAGCCGAGGGCGTCGCGCACGGCCTCGGCCACCGCGTCGGCCAGCTGGGCGTGCAGCTCGACGTTGCCCGCGCGCTGCACCGGGACGTGGATCAGGGCGTGCCCGCGGCCCGCGAGCAGCGGTCCGAGGTCGTCGAGACGCTCGACCCGGTGGTAGCCGACGCCGTGCAAAGCGGCAAGACGCTCGGGATCGAGGCCGACCGGCGTGGCGAACAGCCGCTCGAACTCCTCGGCGTCGAGCTCGCGTTGCTGCGGCAGGAAGGCGAAGATCCCGCCGCCTGCGTTGTCGATCACCACGAGCTTTACCGGCACGTCCAGCGTCTTGATGCCCGCGAGGCCGTTGCTGTCGTGGTGCAGCGCGAGATCGCCCAGCACGACGACCGTGGGGCGGCTCAGCGAGGCGGCCGCCCCGACCGCGGTGGAGACCGTCCCGTCGATGCCGTTGGCCCCGCGGTTGGCCAGGAAGCGCACGTCGGCCGGGCCATCGGCCCAGAAGGCCTCCTGGTCGCGGATCGGCATGCTCGACGCGGTGAACACAAGCTGCCCGTCGATGACCAGGCGGGCGAGGGTCCGGTGGATCCCGGGCTCGGTGGGCCCACCCTGGGTGGCGAGGATGCTGTCGATGGCGGCTGTCGCGGCCGCTTGAGCGGCCCGCCACGGATCGGCGAAGGACGCGGGTGCCGGGGGCCTGTCGGCGAGCCGTTCGGCGAGTCCCGCCGCGACCGCCGGAGCGTCGGCCCGCACGATGGTCCCGGCTGTGCGCAGCGGCTCGTTCCAGCGACCCGGCGGATCGATGACCGCCTGCTCGGCGTCGGGGAGCTCGGCCAGCCAGCTGCGTAGCGGCTTGCTGGTGGGCATGTCCCCGAAACGCAGGACGAAGTCGGGTTCGAGTTCCGTCGGTTGGGCCCGGCAGATCGAGTCGTACGCCCAGATGACCCGGGACCGGTCGTGGGGCCCCAGGCGCAGCTGGGACGTCGGCTCGGCGAGGATCGGAAAGCCCGTCGCGGCGGCCAGGGCGGCTACGGCCCCGGCGAGCCCGGGGCGAGGCTCGCGGCCGGCGACGATCACGCCTCGGCGCACGGTGGCCAGCCGCTCGGAGAGCGCGTCGAGCACGGCCGCATCGGGCGCGCTGGTGCCGGTCCTGACCGCGGTCAGCGGCGCCCCGCCTCGCCCCTTCAGCGCGAGGGGTGAGCGGGCAGTCACGCCGTCTGGGTCCGGAACGGGCGCGAGCGGCTCGCGCCAGGCGAGGTTCAGGTGCACGGGCCCGGTCAGCCCGGGCCGGACCGCCTCGGCGAAGGCCCGGCAGGCGGTCGCCCGCAGGTGCAGGAGTCCGCTGTCGTCGGCTTGCTGGGCCCCGACCTCACAGAACCAGCGCACGGCTGCGCCGAACAGCCCGACCTGGTCGATGGTCTGGCCGGCGCCGATGCCGCGCAGTTCCGGCGGCCGGTCGGCCGTCAGCGCCAGCAGCGGGACGCCGGCCTCGTCAGCCTCGGCCACGGCGGGGTGGAGGTTGGCTGCGGCCGTGCCCGACGTGCAGGCGACGCCGACCGGGGTGCCGGTGGCCGAGGCAGCGCCCAGGGCGCGGAATCCCGCGCACCGCTCGTCGACCTCGACCTCGACCCGGACCGCCGGGTTGCGCCACAGCGCCAGCGCCAGCGGCGTGGACCGTGACCCGGGGCTGACCACGGCTCGGCGCATCCCGCAGCGGGCGAGCTCCTCGACGAAGGCGGAGGCCAGGGCGGTGTTTGCGTTGGTCGGATCCACGCGGCGCCAGCGTATCCCGTGCCCGGTGCGACACTGGCGCCATGGTCATCGGCGAACTGGGGGAGGGCAGCCCGGTCGCCCTGCTGCACGGCTTCGCGCAGACCGGGGAGTGCTGGTGGGGCGTGGCGGAGCCCCTGGCGACGAAGTGGCGCGTGCTGCGGGTCGACCTGCCCGGCCATGGGCGCTCGGGGCCCCTGCCTCCCGACGCCGACCAGGGGTCGGTCGCGCGCGAGCTGCTCGGCGACCTCGAAGCCGCCGGCGCGGCCGGCTCGGCCCTCCTCGGCTACTCCTTCGGCGCCCGGATCGCGCTCCGCGCTGCGCTGGAGGCGCCGACCCCGCCAAGCGCCCTCGTGCTCGTCGGGGCCACCGCCGGGATCCGCGATGCCGAGACCCGGTCCGAACGCCTCCAACGCGACCGGGCCCTGGCGGACCGCTTGGAGACCGGTGGAATCAAAGGCTTCGTCGGTCGCTGGGAGGCAAACGAGGTGTTTGCCACCCAGCCCCCCGAGCTGGTCGCGCGTCAGCGCCCGGTCCGCCTGACCCAGGACCCCAGCGGGCTGGCGACGACGCTGCGGAGGCTCGGGGTGGCCGCGGCAGAGCCACTGTGGGACCGCTTGGCCGAGCTCGCCGTGCCGACGCTGGTCGTGTGCGGCGAGCGCGACGAGCGCTACCGGCACACCGCCCGCGAGCTTGCCGCCGCCATTCCCGGTGCGATCGAGGCGGTGATCGAGGGGGCCGGGCACGCCGCCCACCTCGAGCGACCTGAGCGATTCGTGGAGCTCGTGACCGCCTTCCTGGACCGGGTGGGGGAACCGGCGCCGGATCCGTGACCCGCGCGGTCAGCCCTCGTCGTCGCCGACATCCAAGGCCGCGCGCCGGATACGCAGCGTCCCGACCTTGCCCTCGATGCCCTTGAACGAGCGGAAGCCCGCCTCGGAGTAGTCGAAGGCATCGGGGAGCTGCTCGCGGATCGCTTTCGTTGCGAGCACGCTCCCGGGGTAGGCGACCGAGGTCAGGCGGCTGGCCAGGTTGATCGAGCGGCCGTACCAGTCACCCCCGCGGTGCAGGGCCGGGCCGGTTGCCACGCCGACGTGCAGCTGGGGGAAGTCCTCGCCCTCCTGGTCGACCGCGTCCACGAGCGTCAGGGCAGCCTCGACCAGCGGCTCGGGTTTCGGGCACACGAGCATCGCGGCGTCACCGATCATCTTGATCAGGCGCACCGGCGGCTTCGCGACGTCCATGGCCAGGTCGGTCAGCCGCCCGGCGATCGCCCCGAGCTCCTCGGGCGGAACCTGCTCACCGAGCTTGGTGAAGTCCACGAGGTCGGCGAAGCACGCGGTCACCTCCTCGGAGCCCTTGAGGTCGCCGGCTGCCCGCTCGGTGCGGTTGATCACGTCGGCGCGGGTCTGCTCGCGCAGGTGCTCGGTCAGCACGTAGGTCAGGACGGGCTCGAGCTCGGGCACGAGATCCTCGCTGAGCTGGGCGTAGCGCAGCCCGAGGTCGCGCTCGGTGTCGCCGGGGTAGCGGAACTCGTCGCGGAACACCGATCGGATGGCGGCCGCGAGCTGCGACAGCCCATGGCCGAGTACACGGTTGACCTCGAGAATCGATTCCTGCGAGAGGCCCGCGTCGAGGAAGTTCTTGGTGCGGCAGGCCGCCTGCAGGTCGGATTCGCCGTGCAGCTCCTCGTCGGGGTCCAGCGCGATCAGTCCCAGGGAGCGACGGACCTGCTGCAGCTGCTCGAGATCCAGGCCGGACTTGGAGGCCACCTCGCGACCCGTGTAGATCCCGTCGCCCCCGCCGAGGATCCGCTCGGCCGGCAGCAGGGCGAGCCGGTCCTGCTCCACGGCCTCGCGCAGCACCGGCAGGGCGACCCCGTCGTCGTACAGCTGGGTGAGCAGCTCACACCGGGCGTTTCGCGCGGACTCCGAGTCGAGCCCCTCCAGCAGCCCTTCGGCCTTGAAGTCCGGACGATCTGCCACGCCGGGACCCTATCGCCGGCTCGCTGAACGATTTGCGGTGCCCGGGGGCGGAGAACCGTTCAGCGAGCGGGAGGGGGCGGGGCGGTCAGGGTGGTCAGGGTGGCGTCGAGCGCCAGGCCGGCGGCGGTTGGGGGAGCAATCAGCGGGGTGGGGGGACCGTGGCCTTCGAGTGCCCCGAGCGTCGAGAGGCCGTGGGCCCGCGCCGGGTCCCCGATCGCAAGCGCCAGATGGGTGGCGGCGCAGACGCCGACGGGACCATCGAGGTTGGTCGTCACCACGGCGGACGGGGCCGACGCGGCGAGCGCTGCGGCACGCGCGAAGCCCCCACTGCGACCGAGCTTGACGATGACGACGTCAGGGTGGCCGGGCAGGGCGACGCCCGGCTCGACGGCGGCCTCGTCGCGCGACGAGGACTCATCGGCGGCGAGGGCGACGGCGCCGCGCAGCGCACGCCATCCACGCGGATCGGCGGTGGGCTCCTCGACGTACTCGACGTTGCACCTACCCATCTCGGCGAGGCGGCCAGGCGCCTGATCGGAGCTCCACGCCCGGTTGGCGTCGACGCGGATCGCGATGTCGGGCCCGGCTGCATCGCGGACCGCGCGCACCCGGGCGACGTCACGATCGTCGCCCCCCTTGACCTTCACCGTGGTGAACCCCGCGGCGACGGCCGCCTCGGCCTGCTCGCCCGCCTGCGTCGGGTCGTCGGCCCCGATCAACGCGTTCACCGCGACCGGGGACGGGTCCGGCTGCCGTTCGGACAGGTCCTCCCGCAGGGTCCGCCACAGCGGGCGCCCTTCGCGCTGGGCGGCGAGGTCCCACAGAGCGCAGTCCACCGCCGCGCGGGCGTGGGCCGGCAGCTCCCCTAGCCGGCCGGTCGTGGCGGGATCGGCCGCAGCGCCGGGCAGCTCTCGGGCGACCACGCCGCTCAGCGCCTCGGCCGTGGCGTCCGGGTCCTCGTCGTCGTACCCCGGGAGCGGACAGGCCTCGCCGACGCCCACCAGGCCGGTCTCGGTCGTGACGTGGATGACGAGCGCCATACGCTCGGCGATCTCGCCGGCGGCGGTGCGAAGCGGGGTCCGCAGCGCCAGCGTCTGCGGCTCGACGTGGACCTCCCGGACCTTCACCGGCCCGCCGCCGCGCCGACCATCGCGGCCCGGGCGGCCACCGGAGCGGTCATGCGATCAGCAGCCCCACCGTCAGCAGGAGGCTGAAGACGCCGAGCAGTGCGCCCGTGGCGGCCAGGGCGCCGTTGAGCGCCGGGCCGTCGGTGCGCCCGAGCACCGTGCGAGCCGGCGAGATCGCCAGCGGAGCCGCGAGAATGGCAAGCAGCCCCCACGCCGGACCGTCGGCCATCAGCAGGATGCTCGGCAGGACGACGAACGGGACGACCAGCAGCGTCACGTACAGCTGCCCCGTCAGCCGGCGGCCCATACGGACCGCCAACGTGCGCTTGCCGGCCCGCCGGTCGGTGTCGATGTCCCGGATGTTGTTGGCCACCAGGATGGCGGTGGCGAGCAGGCCCACCGGGATCGAGAGGCCGAAGGCCAGAGCGTCGAGCTGCTCGGTCTGGACGTAGTAGCTCCCGTTGACGGCGACCAGGCCGAAGAACACGAAGACGAAGAACTCGCCCAGGCCCGCGTACCCGTAGGGCTTCGGGCCGCCGGTGTACAGCACCCCCGCGGCGATCGAGGCGATCCCGACGACGAGGATCTCCCAGCCGACGGTGATCACGAGAAACAGCCCAGCCGCCACCGCCATGGCGAAGGCGATCCACACGGCGACCAGGACCCGCTGCGGGGCGACGAGGCCCGACGCGGTGACCCGCACCGGTCCGAGCCGCTCGGCCGTGTCGGCGCCGCGGCGGGCGTCGGAGTAGTCGTTGGCCAGGTTGGTGCCGATCTGGATGAAGATCGAGCCCAGCAGGGCGGCGAGGAAGGCTCCGACGTGCACGGTCGGATAGCTGACCTCGAAGAAGTCGCCCGTGACCGCGTCCGGCATCCCGACCTCGGGTGTCACCGTGCCCGCCCAGATGGCGGCCGCCGTCCCGACCAGGACGGGCGCCACCGCGGCGTGCAGCGTGCGAGGCCGGGCGGCCATGGCCCATAACCGCAGGGGGGAGATCGCCGTGCGGCCGGTGGCGCGGACCCGTTCGCGCCGCGGCGGCCGGGCCACCGGTCCGGGAGGGCCGGTCACGCCCGGTGGGGAAAGCGCGAGAAGTCCGGCTTGCGCTTCTCGCGGTAGGCGTCGCGCCCCTCCTGGGCTTCCTCGGAGCCGTAGAACAGGAGGTTGGTGTCATGCGCGAGCTGCTGGAGCCCGGCCATCCCGTCCTCGTCGGCGTTGAAGCTCGCCTTGAGCAGCCGCAGGGCAAACGGCGAGTGGGCGAGCATCTCCTGGCACCAGGCGACCGTCTCGTCCTCCAGACGCTCGTAGGGGACCACGGTGTTGATCAGGCCCATGTCCAGCGCCTGGTGCGCGTCGTACTGGCGGCACAGAAACCAGATCTCCTTGGCCTTCTTCGGGCCGACCAGCCGCGAGAGCATGCTGGCCCCGTAGCCGCCGTCGAACGAGCCGACCTTGGGACCGGTCTGGCCGAAGACGGCGTTGTCGGCCGCGATCGTCAGGTCGCAGACCAGGTGCAGCACGTGGCCGCCGCCGACCGCGTACCCCGCGACCATCGCGATCACGGGTTTGGGCAGCCGCCGCATCTGGATGTGCAGGTCGGTGACGTGGAAGCGGCCGACGCCCCGGCGCGCGGCGCCGTCCTCGGCCATGTAGCCCGAGTCGCCGCGGACCCGCTGGTCGCCACCGGAGCAGAAGGCCTTCTCGCCCTCGCCGGTCAGGACGATCGCGCCGACGTCGAGGTCCTCGCGGGCCCGCTCCAGGGCCTCGGAGAGCTCGATCAGGGTCTGTGGCCGGAAGGCGTTGCGGACCTCGGGCCGGTCGATGGTCAGCTTGGCGATCCCGGTCGCGTCGCCGCGGCCGAGCTCGTACCGGATGTCGTCGTAGTCGCCCGCAGATTCCCAGCTGTGCGCCACGCGGATGCCTTTCTCACGCCTGGAATTGAGAGAAGATGGGCAGCGTAATGGTTCGTGACTGGCTGACCTCAGGTGCCGCCGCAGGGCCGGACCGCCCCGCGGTGGTCGCCGGGGGGCGCACCGTGAGCTGGGCCGAGCTCGAGGCTCTTGCGGATGCGTCGGCGAGCCGGCCCGCCGAGCGCCACGGCGCATTGGGCGGCCGGGTCGCCGGGCTGGCCGGTCCCGCGGGCCTCGGGTTCGTTGTCGCGGTGCACGCCTTGTGGCGCGCCGGGGCGGTGGTGGCCCCGATCGAGCAGGGGCTTCCGGACACGGCGCTCGACCGGGCCCGCCGGCGGCTGGAAGCGCAGTTCCTGGTGGAGGTCGGTGGCACCGGGGATGCCGGGCCCGAGCCGGGCGCGCGAATGACCGGTCCGTGCGAGCACCCGAGCGAGACGGAGGCGTTGCGGCTGCTGACCAGTGGCACGACAGGCGAGCCGTCGGTCGTCCCGCTGACCCACGGCAACCTGCGCGCCTCGGCCGACGGCGCGGTCGCCGTCCTCGGCGAGCAGGCGCTGGCGCGGTGGCTGTGCGTCCTGCCCCTGCACCACGTCGGGGGACTGGCCACCCTGACCCGTTCCGCCGTGGGCGGTGGCTGCGTCGAGGTCCATCCCCGCTTCGACGCCGTTGCGGCCTCGGCGGCGCTGGACGCCGGGGTGTCCGGCGTGTCGCTGGTCGCCGCGACCCTGCAGCGGCTGCTCGACGCCGGCGCGCCGCTGGATCGCCCCCGGGTGCTGCTCGTGGGCGGCGGCCCGGTGCCCGCCGCGTTGCTCCACGCGGTTCGCGAGCAGGGAGGCCGGGTCGCGCACACGTGGGGCATGACGGAGACGGGGTCGATGGTGGCCGTCTCCGACCCCGCCGATCCAGCCCCCGCCGGGGTTGCCGGGCGTCCGATCGCCGGGGCCGAGGTGCGGGTCGAGGAGGGGGAGCTGCTGGTGCGCGGTCCGATGGTCAGCCCCTCGGCTCTGGACGCCGACGGGTGGCTGCGGACCGGCGACCGGGGCGAGCGGCTCGACGACGGTCGTGTCCGCGTCCGCGGGCGGCTCGACGAGCTGATCATCTCCGGAGGGGAGAACGTCAGCCCCGAGGCGGTTGAGGAAGCCCTGCGCGCCGCTGCGGGGGTGGCCGACGCGACCGTGATCGGGGTTCCCGATCCGGAGTGGGGCAGCGCCGTCGTCGCGTTCATCGAGGCGGACCCCGCCGAGTGGCCCGAGCCGGACGCCCTGCGCGCGCACTGCGCCAAGCGGCTGCCCCGCCACCACGTCCCGAAACGGATCGAGATCGTGGCGGCGCTCCCTCGGACCAGCACGGGAAAGGTTGCGCGAAGCCGTCTGCCGAGGGGGACCGACATTTAAGCCCAGATGTCCGACGACTTGACATATACTGCGTTCGTGTCCAACATGCCCACGGTCAACGTGTGTATGTCCACCACGACGAGGAGGATCTGTGTCAACGGCACCCGCCCACACCGCACCGCTCGACCGGCACCCCGGCGAGGACGCCCCGTCCGCCTGGCGTGACGCCAAGCGCTACGCCTGGCCTTTGGGGATCCTTGTGCCCCTGCTGCCCTTCGCTGCCTGGGGGGCCGCGGAGCTGACGGGAATCGGTGCCTTCTACTTCCTGGGCTTCGTCGTCGTGTTCGGCCTGTTCCCGCTGCTCGATCTTGTGATCGGCAACGACGCGGAGAACCCGCCAGACAGCGTGGTCAAGCACCTCGAACAGGACCGCTACTACCGCTGGTGCACCTACGCCTTCATCCCCTTCCAGTACCTGTCGCTGGTCCTGGCCGCGTGGCTGTGGGGCAGCGGACAGCTGTCGCCGCTCGAGGCCCTGGGTCTCGCGCTGACCATCGGCACCGTCGCCGGCGTCGCCATCAACACGGCCCATGAGCTCGGGCACAAGCGCGACAGCCTCGAGCAGTGGCTGAGCAAGATCGCCCTGGCGCAGACCGGCTACGGCCACTTCTTCGTCGAGCACAACCGGGGTCACCACGTGCAAGTGGCCACGCCCGAGGACCCCGCCAGCTCGCGGCTGGGGGAGAGCTTCTACGCGTTCTTTCCCCGGACGGTCGTCGGCAGCCTGAAGTCCGCCTGGCACCTCGAGCGCATCTGGGCCGAGCAGCGCGGCGGCGGTTTCTGGACGCCGCGCAACAACCTGCTCAACGCCTGGGCGATGACCGTCGTGCTGTTCGCCGGTCTCTGCCTGGCTTTCGGGATCGGGGTCCTGCCGTGGCTGCTGGTCCAGGGCGTGCTCGGATTTGGCCTCCTGGAGATCGTCAACTACCTCGAGCACTACGGCCTGCTGCGCCAAAAGCGCGAGGACGGCCGCTACGAGCGGACCCGGCCCGAGCACAGCTGGAACTCGAACGCCATCGCCTCCAACGTGCTGCTGTACCACCTGCAGCGCCACTCAGACCACCATGCCAACCCGATCCGGCGCTACCAGTCGCTGCGTCACTTCGAGGAGGCGCCGCAGCTGCCCACGGGGTACGCCGGGATGATCGTGCTGGCCGCCGTGCCGCCGCTCTGGCGCCTGGTCATGGACAAGCGCGTGATCGCCCATTACGGCGGCGACGTGACGCGAGCCAACATCGCCCCTCGGCGCCGCGAGCGGATCCTCGCTCGGTACCGGGGTGCCAACCCCCGCTTCGGCGGCCGGGTCACGGCCTAGAGACCCCGGGCCCGCGGCGCATCGTCGCGGGCCCGGCCTCCGGTTGCGATGATTGGAGCAGTGGCCGAACAAGAGACGGAAACCGAGAACACGACGACGCCGTACGCCGTCGCGGCCCGCGAACTGCTGCGTGACACGCTGCTCGATGCGGGCGGCCAGCTGCTGGGAGAGCAGCCCTGGCCGACGGTGACCATGGCCGACGTGGCCCGGGCCGCCGGGGTGAGCCGCCAGACGCTGTACAAGGAGTTCGGCTCGCGGCTGGAGTTCGAGCAGGCGCTGGTTCTGCGGGAGGCCGACGGCTTCCTCGACGCGGTCGAAGAGCCAATCGCATCGCACCACGACGAACCGGCCGTCGCCCTGGCCTCGGCCTTCGACGCCTTTCTCGGCGCGGCGGCCGCCCACCCGATCGTGCGCGAGCTGCTGACGGGGCAGCGGACCGAGGACCTGCTGCCCGTGATCACGACCCACCAGGAAGCGTTGTTGACGCACGCCGTCGACAGGCTGGGCGCGATGATCGACGCCGGGTGGCCGGGCGTCGACGCCGGGGACGCCCGCCTGCTGGCCGAGACCGCCGGCCGGCTGGCCGTCAGCTACGTGGCCCTGCCTTCGAGCCCGTCGGGGCTGACGGCGGACGGGATCGCGACGCTGCTCGGGCCGTGGATCGAGAACAACCTCGTTCCGCGCCCGGCCGGTGGGCCGGCCGGCTGACGCGCAAGCCCACACCCCGACCGGCGGTTCGCGGAGCGGACGGTTGGCAGTTGCCGCCGGCAGGGGACCGTTCCTACACTGGCGCCATGAAACGCGCCATCGTCTCCCTCCTCGCCTGCCTGCCCCTGCTGCTCGCCGCCTGCGGCGACGACGAGAGCACCGATACCGGCGCCGGAACCGGCACCGAAGCCGGGGCGTCGGTTACCAAGGGGTCGGGGATCGTCGTGATCGAGAGCGCGCGGGAGTTCCAGGCGACCTACCAGGCGCTGACCTCCGCCCTGGAGGAAAACCCCGACATCACCCTCGTGGCCGAGGTCGACCACGCCGAGAACGCCGCGTCGGCCGACCTCGGGCTCGACCCGACGCGGGTCGTGATCTTCGGCAACCCCAAGCTCGGTACGCCGTTGATGCAGGCCTCCCGGACCGCGGGCATCGACCTGCCGCAGAAGATCCTCGTCTGGCGTGACGGCGACCAGACATTGCTCGCCTACAACGACCCGGCCTACCTCGCCTCCCGGCACGGGATCGACGGCGAGGACGAAACGCTGTCCACCATCTCCGGCGCGCTGGCCAAGGTCACGGCGGCGGCCGGCGGCGGCGAGGGCCAGCAGACCTCGACCGGCGACTCCGGCGAGGAGGCGACGGGGGCCTCCGGCGACGGGACGCAGACCGATGGTTTCGAGCAGCCTGCCGTGATGCCCCAGGCGCCCAGCGAGGTGGGGGAGGGGGCCGGCCTGACGACCATCGACAGCTCGCAGAACTTCGACGAGACCCTGAGCTCGCTGACCAGCGCCCTGGAGGCGAACCCCGACGTGTCGATCGTCTCCCAGGTCGACCACGCCGACAACGCCAGCGCAGCGGGCCTCGAACTCCCCGCGACCCAGGTCGTGATCTTCGGCAACCCCAAGCTGGGCACGCCGCTCATGGCCGCCTCGCCCACGGCCGGCCTCGACCTCCCCCAGTCGATCCTCGTGTGGGAGGACGGCGACCAGGTCAAGGTCACCTACGAGGACCCCGCCTTCCTGGCGACCCGCCACGGCATCGAGGGCGAGGACGAGACGCTCGACACGATCTCCGGCGCGTTGGAGATGTTCGCGACCGAGGCGGCCGGGCAGGGCGGCTCGGAGACCGGGACGTCGACGCAGTAGAGGTCGGGGCGGCCGGGGTCGTCGCTCCGCTAGCATCGCGCCGCTCATGAGTTCTGAATCCGAAGACACCGCCGCCTACGCCGACCTGCTCTACGACCGCGACGCCGACGTGTCCCTGCTGCAGGGCAAGACGGTCGCGATCATCGGCTACGGATCCCAGGGCCACGCCCACGCGCGCAACCTTGCCGACTCCGGCATCGACGTCGTGGTCGGGCTCCGCTCCGGCTCGGAGAGCCGTGCGCAGGCCGAACGGGCCGGTCTCAAGGTGGCCGACGTGGCCGACGCCGCCAGCCAGGGCGACGTGGTCATGGTCCTCGTCCCCGACGAGCGCCAGCGCGACGTCTGGGAATCGGAGATCGCCGACGGCATCGCCGAGGGCAACCTGCTGATGTTCGCCCACGGCTTCTCGGTGCACTTCGACGAGATCGCCCCTCCGCCGGGCGTGGACGTCGGGATGGTCGCCCCCAAAGGCCCCGGCCACCTCGTCCGTCGCCAGTACGAGCAGGGCGCCGGCGTCCCGTGCCTGATGGCCGTCCACCAGGACGCCACCGGCCAGGCCCGGGACCTCGTGCTCGCCTACGCCTCAGCCGTGGGCGGCGGCCGGGCCGGGATCATCGAGACGACCTTCAAGGACGAGTGCGAGACCGACCTCTTCGGCGAGCAGACCGTCCTGTGCGGCGGAGCCACCGAACTCGTCCGCGCCGGCTTCGAGACGCTGGTCGAGGCCGGGTACGACCCCCGCCTGGCCTACTTCGAGACGCTCCACGAGCTGAAGCTGATCGTCGACCTGATGTACGAGAAGGGGATCACCGGGATGCGCCACTCGATCTCCAACACCGCCGAGTACGGTGACGTGACGCGCGGAGAGCGTGTCGTCGGCCGCCAGTCGCGCGAGGCGATGCGCGAGATCCTCGGCGAGATCCAGTCCGGCGCCTTCGCCCGCGAGTGGATCGCCGAGAACAAGGCAGGCCAGGAGAACTTCTCGCGGCTGCGCGAGGCGGGCTCGGGCCACCAGGTCGAGCAGGTCGGCCGCCGGCTGCGCTCGATGATGCCCTGGATCGACACCGAGTTCGGCGAAGCCGGTCCGCAGGGCTCCTAGCCCCTCGTCCGGCACACACCAAGGCTGCTTCGAGAAAGGCTGACCTTGAGGTTCATTCCGTTTGCCGTTGGCGTCGTGTTCGCTGTCCTCGCCGTTCTCGCCGTCGTCCTGCTCTCGCCCTGGTGGCTGCTCGCCGCCGTGCCACTCGTGCTGCTCGCCGGCCTGGGCACCCACGACGTCCTGCAGACGCGCCACGCGATCCTGCGCAACTACCCGATCCTCGGACACGGCCGCTTTCTCATGGAGGCCATCCGGCCGGAGATCCAGCAGTACTTCATCGAGCGCGACACCGACGGCACGCCGTACCCGCGCGCCGACCGGGCCGTGGTCTACGCCCGGGCCAAGCTGGAGAACGAGGAGGTCGCCTTCGGGACCGAGCTCGACGTGCTCGCCGAGGGGTACGAGTAGATGATCCACTCGATCGCCGCCCGGGAACCCGGCGAAGGCGAGCAGCCCCGGGTCACACTCGGCAACCAGTGCTCCAAGCCGTACGAGATGGCGTTGCTCAACGTCTCGGCCATGAGCTTCGGCTCGCTGAGCTCAAACGCCATCACCGCGCTGAACCGGGGTGCCGCCCGCGGTGGCTTCGTGCACGACACGGGTGAGGGCGGCCTCTCCGACTACCACCGGGAGGGCGGGGACCTGGTGTGGGAGATCGGCAGCGCGTACTTCGGCTGTCGCACCGACGAAGGCCGGTTCGACGCCGACATCTTCGCCGACAAGGCCGGCCTCGAGCAGGTCAAGTGCATCAACATCAAGCTCTCCCAGGGGGCCAAGCCCGGGCGCGGCGGGGTGATGCCGGCCCGCAAGGTCACGGCCGAGATCGCCGAGGTACGAGGGGTGCCGCAGGGCGAGAAATGCGTCTCGCCGCCCTCGCACCCCGAGTTCGACACGCCGCGGGGACTGCTGGAGTTCGTCGCGCACCTGCGGGAGCTCTCCGGCGGCAAGCCCACCGGGTTCAAGCTGTGCGTCGGCGCTCGCTTCGAGGTGCTCGCGATCGCCAAGGCAATGCTCGAAACCGGGATCGAGCCGGACTTCATCGTCGTCGACGGCGCCGAAGGAGGAACCGGCGCCGCCCCCCTGGAGTTCTCCGACCACGTGGGGACACCGCTACGCGAGGGTCTGCTGATCGCGATCAACGTCCTCACCGGCGCCGGGCTGCGCGACCGGATCCGGGTCGGCGCCTCCGGGAAGATCTCCACCGGCTTCGACATCGCCCGCCTGCTCGCCCTCGGGGCCGACTACACCAACGCCGCCCGGGCGATGATGATGTCGATCGGCTGCATCCAGTCGCAGGAGTGCCACCTCGACACCTGTCCGGTCGGCGTCGCCACCCAGGATCCCAGCCGGATCCGGGCGATGAACATCGAGCGTGGGGCAGACCGCTGCTTCCACTACCAGGCCGAGACGATCAAGAACCTGCGCACCCTTGTCGCCTCCCAGGCCCTCGACCATCCGGGCGCGCTGACGCCCGACCACATGATGCGCCGGGTCAGCGAGACCGAGGTCCAGTCCTTTCGCAACATCCACGAGTGGCTCGAACCGGGCGAGCTGGTCGACGGCCCACGCGAGAGCTGGGCCCGAGACTGGGAGCTGGCCGACCCGGACTCCTTCCAGATCCGACCCCAAGGCGGCTGACCCATGTCCTCATCGAAGGTTTCGGACTACATCGTCGAGCGGCTCCTGGCCCACGACGTCGAACGGATCTACGGCGTCGTCGGGGACAGCCTCAACCCGCTCATCGACGCCATCCGCCGCTCCGACGCAGCGATGCGGTGGGTGCACGTCCGCCACGAGGAGGTCGGCGCCTTCGCCGCAGGGGCCGAGGCGCAGCTCACCGAGCAGCTCGCCGTCTGCGCCGGCAGCAGCGGCCCCGGCAACCTGCACCTGATCAACGGCCTCTACGACGCCCACGCCTCCGCGGCGCCCGTGCTGGCCATCGCCTCGCACATCGTCACCGCCGAGATCGGCACCCAGTACCACCAGGAGACCCACCCTGAGCAGCTGTTCGCCGAGTGCAGCGACTTCTGCGAGCTCGTCTCCACGCCGCAGCAGCTCCCGCGCCTGCTGCACATCGCGATGCAAAGCGCCCTGGCCAACCGCTCGGTCAGCGTCCTGGTGCTCCCCGGCGACGTGGCCGGAGCCGAGCTGTCCGACGACGACGCGTGGCGCAGCCACATCGCCGTCACGGCACCGGCCGTCCGGCCCGCCGGGAGCGAGATCGCCCGCCTGGCCGAGCTGATCGACGCCGCCGAGCGGCCGATGGTGTTCACCGGCATCGGGGCCGGGGGAGCCCGCGAGACCCTGCTCGAGCTCGCCCGCAAGATCAAGGCGCCGGTGGGGCACTCCTTCCGGGGCAAGGACCACTTCGAGCAGGCCGATGAGCTCGACGTCGGGATGTCGGGGCTGCTCGGCTTCGGCGCCGCCTACGACGCGATGCACGAGTGTGACCTGCTGCTGTTGGCCGGGACGGACTTCCCCTACCGCGCCTTTCTGCCCACTGGCATCAAGGTCGCGCAGATCGAGCTGCGCGGCGAGCGCCTGGGGCGAAGGGTCCCGCTCGAGCTCGGCCTGATCGGCGACGTGGGGGAGACGGTGCGTGCCGTCCTGCCCCTGGTCGCCGAGCGGACCGACACGGCATTTCTCGACGACCAGCGGGCCCACCACCAGCGGGCCGTCGAGCGGCTGCAGGCCTACGTCGAGCACGTCGGCGAGCAGCACCCCATCCACCCCGAGTACGTGGCCGCGACCCTGGACCGCGTGGCGGCCGATGACGCGGTCTTCACCGTCGACACGGGGATGAGCACGGTCTGGGGGGCTCGCTACCTGCACGGAACGGGCGACCGCCGGATCCTCGGCTCCTTCCGGCACGGCTCGATGGCCAACGCCCTGCCCCAGGCGATCGGCGCCCAGCTCGCCCACCCCGACCGTCAGGTCATCTCGATGTCCGGGGACGGCGGGCTGACCATGCTCCTGGGGGATCTGCTGACGCTCGTGCAGGAACAGCTGCCCGTGAAGGTCGTGGTCTTCAACAACGGCGTGCTCGGCATGGTCCGGCTGGAGATGCAGGTCGCCGGACTGCCGGACTTCGGCACCGATCTGGTCAACCACGACCTCGCCGCCATCGCCCGGGCGGCGGGTCTGCACGCCATCGCGGTGGAGACCCGCGATCAGGTCGCCGACGGCCTGCAGGAGCTGCTCGCCCACGACGGCCCGGCTCTGTGCGACGTCAAGACCGATCCCGACGCGCTGTCGCTGCCGCCCAAGGTCACGCTCAGCCAGGCCGAGGGGTTCGCGCTGACCATGATCAAGAAGTCGCTCAACGGCCACATCGACGAGGTCCTGAGCACGACCAGGTCCAACCTGCGCAACTTCCCCCAGATCGGCGGCTGACCAGCTCGCGGGGCAGACCGGGGCCGGCCACCGCGCGAGGGCCTTCAGCTACCCGAGGACTTCACCCGTTCTTCTCCGTCGGGAGAGTGGCCGTCGCGACCCACGTAGCCGCCTTCGGCGCCGATCACGACGTAGACGGCGTCCTCGTCGCCGATGCTCTCGATCTTGCGCTGCGTTGCGGGGTCGACGCGCGCGACACCCCCGGGGTCCAGCTCGTGGGAGCTGTCGTCGCCGAAGGTGATGCGGATCCGACCGCGGTGCAGGAAGTACAGCTCCTGCTGGTCGTCGTGCCAGTGAAAGCCGGTCTCGCCTCCCGGGGGCAGCACGATGGCGTTGATCCCGAACTCCGTGACCCCGAGCTGGGTGCGCAGCTTGCGAAACCCGGGCCCGTCGCCCATCTCGTCGATGTTGCCGACTGCGTATCCGGCGTCGCTCATGGTCCGCTGTCCTTTTGGTCGGAGTGGGGGCCGCGGGTCCGGTGGAGGGTCCCCGGCCGGTCGCGGCATCTGGCGGTCCGACGGTATCGCGGCGCGGGTCCGCGGACATCTTGTGCCGTGGGAGGGCTCGTATACTCCGGCGCCCCGCAGAGCCCGTCCCGACCCCGTCCCGGCCTCCGTGGCCGACCGCGAGAACCATGTCCGCACGCGCTGAACTCTTCTCCAAGCAGTACCTGATGACCGCCGGCCCGACACCGCTGCCGCCGGCCGTGTCGCAGGTCATGGCCGAGCCGATCCTCTACCACCGGGCGCCCGCCTTCATCCCGGTCCTCGAAGACGTGCTCTCGGGCCTGCGCACGGTCCTGCAGACTGCCAACGACGTCCTGATCTTCGCGTCCTCGGGCACCGGTGCCCTGGAGTCGGCGATGGCCAACCTCATCCGCCCGGGCGATCCCGTGCTGGTCCACTCGGCCGGAAAGTTCGGCGAGCGCTGGGCCGAGTTCGCCGAGGCCTACGGCGCGGACCTGACTCATCTGCAGCTGGAGTGGGGGGAGAAGGTCGACCCGGCCCGGATCGGCGAGGCCATCGCGCAGATGGATTCGACCCCTGTTGCGGTCTTCACCACCCAGTCGGAGACCTCGACCGGAGTGGCCAACGACATCAAGGCCATCAACGAGGTCGTCACCGCCGCCGGGTCGATGCTGTGTGTCGACGCCGTCTCGGGCCTGGGCGCCGCCAACCTCCCGCAGGACGAGTGGGGCGTGGACATCGTGGTGTCCGGTTCGCAGAAGGCGCTGATGACACCGCCGGGCCTCGGTTACGCCTCGGTCTCCGACCGCGCGCTTGCCCAGGCCGCCGAGCGTCCGGGCGGCCGCTACTACTTCGACTGGCAGCGCACGGCCAAGGGCCTGCGCAAAGACCCGCCGGACACGCCCTTCACGCCTCCGGTGACGCTGCTGGCCGCCCAGGCGGTCG
This sequence comes from Solirubrobacterales bacterium, assembly GCA_050999155.1. Taxonomy (GTDB): domain Bacteria; phylum Actinomycetota; class Thermoleophilia; order Solirubrobacterales; family 70-9; genus JBPCPM01. The sequence continues at coordinate 2,582 of JBPCPM010000122.1, read as the reverse complement.
CCCTGGGGCTGATGGCCGACGAGGGGCTCGACGGCGTCTTTGCCCGTCACGCGCTGCTGGCCGAGGCCGCCCGGGCCGGCGTCGGTGCCATCGGGCTGGAGCGCTTCGGCCCCGAGGACCCCGACGCCAACGTCGTCACGGCGGCCAGGCTGCCCGAGGGCGTCGACGGTGCGGCCGTCCCCAAGCGGATGCGCGAGAGCTACGGCGTCACCGCGGCGGGCGGCCAGGGCCACCTCAAGGGCCAGATCGTCCGGATCGCCCACTGCGGCTACTACGGGGGCTTTGACATCCTCATCGCCCTCGGGGCGCTGGAGATGGCGCTGCGCGACCTCGGGCACACCGGCTTCGAGCCGGGTGCTGCGGTCGGCGCCGCGCAGAAGGTCTTCGCCGAGGCGGGCCGCACGCCCGAGCCCGTCGGCTGATGGCCGACCGCGCGAAGGTCCTCGTCAAGGAGAAGATCGCCGACTCGGGGGTCTCGCTCCTGCAGGAGCACTTCGATGTCGAGCTCGGCCTCGAGATGGACGACGCCGAGCTGACCGAACGGATCGGCGAGTTCGACGCCATTCTCATCCGTTCCGCGACGCAGGTCACCGCCGAGCTGATCGAGCGCGCCGACCGCCTCAAGGTCGTCGGCCGCGCCGGAACCGGCGTCGACAACGTGGACGTCGAGGCCGCCACCAAGCGCGGCATCGTCGTCGCCAACGCTCCGGAGTCGAACTCCGTGGCCGCCGCCGAGCACAGCCTCGCGCTGATGCTCGCCCTGTGCCGCAACATCCCCCAGGCCCACGCGTCGCTGAGCGCCGGCAAGTGGGAGCGCTCGAAGTTCGGCGGCGCCGAGCTGTACGGCAAGACCCTTGGCGTCTTGGGCTTCGGACGTATCGGCCAGCTCGTGGCCCGTCGCGCCCAGTCGTTCGACATGGAGGTCGTCGCGTTCGACAAGTTCGTCACCACCGAGCGGTTCCGCGAGCTCGGGGTCGAGGGGGCGGAGACCAGCGAGGACCTCTACGCCCGGGCCGACTTCCTCTCCGTGCACCTGCCCAAGACGCCCGAGACCGTCAACTGGCTCGACGACGACGCCTTCGCGGCCATGAAGCCGGGCGTGCGGATCGTCAACTGCGCCCGAGGAGAGCTCGTGGACCTCGAGGCCTTGGAACGGGCTCTCGACGCCGGAACCGTGGCCGGGGCCGCGCTCGACGTGTTCCCGGCAGAGCCGATGACCGAGCACCCCCTTTTCACGCGCGACGACGTGATCGTCACCCCGCACCTCGGCGCGTCCACGGCCGAGGCCCAGGACCGGGCCGGGGTCGTCACGGCCGAGCAGGTCAGCGCCGCGCTGACCGGCGGGGTCGTGACCAACACCGTCAACATCCCAGCCGTCCGGCCCGAGGTCATGGAGGCGCTCGCGCCGTTCGTGCCGCTGTGCCAGAAGCTCGGGGCCCTCGCCCAGGGCATGACCGACGGCTCGGTCGACCGGGTCGAGGTCGAGTTCCGTGGCCGCCTCGCCGACTCCGACACGCGCATCCTCGGGATCGCGGTGCTGGCCGGGATGCTCACCGGCCACACCGAGGAGCAGGTCAACCTCGTCAACGCCTCCGCGCTGGCCGAGGAGCGCGGCATCGAGCTGACCGAGACCCGCGAGCCGGTCAGCGGCGACTACGCCGAGCTCGTGACCGTGCGGCTGGCGGCGGGCGGCGAGCAGGTCGAGGTCCAGGGCACCGGCGTGGGGCCGCGCGACGTGCCCCACCTCGTCGGCGTCTGGGGCCAGGCGTTCATGCTGCCGCTGGCCGATCACCTCGCGGTGTTTCGCTACGAGGACCGCCCGGGCATGATGGGGCGGGTGGGCACGATCTTCGGTGAGCAGGGCGTCAACATCGGCTCCGCGGCCGTGGGCGCCGCCGCCGACGAGCAGCAAGCCGTGCTCATCGTCACCACGGACCGGTCGGTGCCCCGCAGCCTGGTCGAGAAGATCGTCAGCATCGACGGCTTCTCCCAGGGCCGCTCGGCCGACCTTTGACGTCGCCGACGAGCACCCTCGACATCCGGCGACACACCCCGCCCCGATCCGGGTAGGCTTTTCGTCCAGTGCAGGGTTGTGGTCTTCACGCAGCGGGCAGCGTCGCCCGCGCGCACCTGGGCAGGGTGCTCGCCGTCATCGTCGTCGGCCTGCTCTGCGTCCTCGCGAGCGCGGGATCGGCGTCGGCGGCCGACACGACCCACCGGCACGGCATGCGCGTCGTCGAGGCCACGTACTCCATCACTTTCCGTGGGCAGGCCCAGGTGCCCGGCCCCACGGCCCTGCGCGGCAACTGCCGGCGCGCGTACCGGATGGTCGGTTACACGTGGCAGTTCGACGGGGCCAGGCGCGGCGTCGGGCTCCCCGTGACGACGGCGGTTCCCGGCCGGACCGGCGTCCGCCTGGTCGTCGACGACGACCAGGCCACCGGCTCCGAGCGCTTGACCCTGCGGCTCAGCTGCCTGCGGCGTTCGACCTTGGTGGGGGGGGGGGCGGGGGGGGAAAACCAACAAAGACAAGGGCCCAGGCCCGGAAAACGCTAGGAGAAAAGGGGGAATCGCCGGGGGGG
>JBPCPM010000171.1:0-4075 GCA_050999155.1 Solirubrobacterales bacterium | reverse complement strand
CCCGTCGTCCGACACGGCCACCTCCAGGCACCCGCCGTCGAGGGCGAAACGGATACATGCTCGATTCGCCGAACCGTGCTTCAGGGTGTTGGTCAGCGCCTCGCTCACGAAGAAGTACGCCGCCCCCCCTACCTCGTCGCTGAAGCGTAACGGGCGCACGTCGTCCTCGCAGTCTGGTCTTCCCCCCGTGAACCGGACACGGTTTATGCAGCTTCTTGCCGGCCTCGCAGTTCCTCGAACTCCTCCGGGGGCATGTATCCCAAGGAGCTGTGAAGCCGCTCTCGATTATACCACATGATCCACTCAAAGATAGCGGTTCGGGCCTCTTGTTTGGTGCAATAGTGAGCGTCATCAACCAACTCTCGCTTCAATGAAGCAAAGAAGCTTTCGGCCATGGCGTTGTCGTAGGAGTCGCCGACGGTACCCATCGACTGAGTGATGCCCATGAGCTTGCACAGCTTCTTGTAATCCCCGCTCGTGTACTGACAGCCATGGTCGGAATGGAAGATGAGGTCCTCGAAGCGACACCGACCTCGCATGAGGCCCGCAGCGTTGAGGGCATCCGCGCAGAGTTCGGTGCGCATGTGGTCGGCCATGGACCACCCCAGGAGGCGTCGCGAGAAGGTGTCGATCACCGTGGCCAGGTAGAGCCAACCCTCGTCGGTGGGGATGTAGGTCAAGTCGCCGATCCACAACGTGTCGGGCTCGGGGGCGGTGAAGTGGCGTTGTACCAGGTCAGGGGCGGGAGCAGCGCCGGGATCACGCACGGTTGTGCGTAGCTTGCGCCGGCCGCAGGCGCCCTGGAGGCCGAGCTCGGCCATGATGCGCTCGACTCGCTTGTGGTTCACCCCGCTGCCCTGCCGACAGAGCTGGGCGGTCACCCGCGGGACCCCGTAGCGGCCCCGGGAGCGGGCCCAGATGTCGTGGATGCGGTTGGCCTGGATGGCCTCGTCCCACGTCGCCTCGTCGGCGCCGGCCTCCTCCGCGCTCGCCCAGGCGTAGTACGCGGCGCGAGATACCTCGCACACCCGGCACAGGGTCTTGATCGCGAACTCGGCCTTCTGGCAGTCGATGAAGCGATAGACCCTCACGCGTTCGACTCCTTCACCCAGAAGGCCGTGGCGCGTTTTAAGATTTCACGCTCCGTCTCCAATTCGGCGACACGCCGCTTGAGGCGCCTATTCTCTGCTTCCATCTCGGCATCATCGGCAGCCGGCGCGGGGCTGGTCAAGTTCCCTCCTTTGCGCTCGGCCCGGACCCAGTTGCCCAGCGTCGTGTCATTGATGCCGAGTTCTTTGGCGACTTGCTTGATCGGCCGGCCGGTGGACAACACCAACGAGACCGAGTCCCGCCTGAACTCAGGCGTGTACCGCTCCATGGACACATCCTTCCCCAGCTCGTGCTGGTGTCGGGTGTCCGGTCCACGGGGGGAGGTTCAAACCTCGTCCACCCCGACGACCGCGAGCGGTTCACCACCACCGCCCGCCTGGCCCGCAGCGCAGCGACCATGGGCGAGGGCTTCGACGGCTTCGACTTCCGCATCGTCCGCCCCGACGGCACCGAGCGCTGGGTGTGGCTGCAGGCCGGCCGCGACCCGATCCGTCCCGGGAGGATCGTCGGCTTCGCCCAGGACGTCACCGAGCGCAAGCGGGTGCAGGAGGAGCTGGAGCGCCCCAAGGACGAGGCGCTGCTGGCGTCGCGGATGAAGTCGGAGTTTCTGGCCACCATGAGCCACGAGATTCGCACGCCGATGAACGGGGTCATGGGCATGACCGCCCTGCTGCTGGGGACCGACCTCGACCCCGTCCAGCGGGACTATGCCCAGACCGTCGAGCGCTCCGCCGACGCCCTGCTGCGCATCCTCAACGACATCCTCGACCTGTCCAGGATCGAGGCCGGCCGCCTGGAGCTGGAGCGGGTGCCGTTCGACCTGCGCACCGTCGTGGCCGACGTCGGCGAGCTCTACTCGGCGGACGCCGTGGCCAAGGGCCTCACCTTCGTCGTCGACGTCGACCAACGCCTGCCGGCGCAGATCGAGGGTGACCCCGGCCGGGTCCGCCAGGTGCTGGCCAACCTGGTGAGCAATGCGGTCAAGTTCACCGCCTTCGGCGAGGTCGCGCTCACACTTCAGGTGACGGAGGTGTCCGAGGCCGGCGTCGACGTCCACCTGCAAGTGCGGGACACCGGCTGCGGCTTGGACCTCGCCCATCGGGAGCGGCTGTTCGAGCCCTTCACCCAGGCCGACGCGTCGACGACCCGGCGCTTCGGCGGAACCGGCCTCGGCCTCAACATCGCCCAGCGCCTGGTCACCATGATGGGCGGCCGCATCGACGTCGCCAGCGAGATCGGCGAGGGTAGCGCCTTCACCATCGCGCTGCGCCTGGGTCGGGCCGACACCGCCGCCGCGCCTCAGCCGGCACCCGCCCCACGCCGGCCGGCGCCGGCGGTCGCTCGAGGCCGGGTCCTCGTCGTCGACGACAACCCGATCAACCTGCGGGTCGCCAGCCTGTTGCTGAAGCGGATTGGCTACGAGGTCGACGAGGCGTCCGATGGCGGCGCCGCGGTCGAGGCCGCCGGTCGCGCCCGCTACGACGCCGTGCTCATGGACTGCGAGATGCCGGTCACGGACGGCTACACCGCGGCGGCCGCCATCCGCCGGCTCGACGATCCGCACGGCCAGGTGCCGATCGTGGCCGTCACCGCCAGCGTGATGAAGGCCGACGTCGACCGTGCCCTCGCCGCCGGCATGGACGCCCACGTGGCCAAGCCCATCGACCCCGCCCAGCTCGAGGCGGTCCTGAGCCGCCTGCCTGGGCCGCTGGCGCTCGACGCCGAGGCGTTCGCCGACCTGGCCGACACGCTCGGGCCGGCGCAGATGCAGGAACTCCTCGTCGCGTTCAGGGACGAGCTGCGCGCCGACCAGGAGTCGATCTCGAGGGCGCTCACCGAAGGTGACGTCGACGCGGCGCGCAGGACGGCGCACAGCCTCAAGGGCTCGGCGTCGACGCTGGGCGCCACCCGCGTCGCCGAGATCGCTGCGAGCATCGAGAAGGCCGCCCTCGACGGCCGTCTGCCGGACCGGGCGGAGACCGTGACCCTGCGATCCGCCGCCGACGCCTTCCTCGCCAGTGTGTCGGAACAGGTGTCTACTTTCTGAGTGCCATCGATCACCGGGTTCAGCCACGTGAGCTTCACCGTCAGCGACCGAGAGCGGAGCGTGGCCTGGTACCAGAGGGATGGGGTTCGAGCGTCATTCGGAGGCGACGGCCGACAACCTCACGACGCTGGCTCGGGTGACCGCTTCGCCGAGACCCGCACCGGCCTCGATCACGTTCCCTTCCAGCGGTTCCGGTTGGACGAGCCGGCGCGCCGCAGCGCCTTCCTCCGCTCCGGCCACCTCGGCCGCGGCCTCCTCACCCGACGGGACCCGGCGCCGACCCGGTTCAGCCCGGGAGGAGGAGGCTGATGTCGAAGCGGTCGAGGACGGGGCCGGCGAGGATGCCGAGCACGACGACGCCGGCGCCGCAGAGCAGGGTGGCAGCCCGCGCCCAGCTGCCGAGGATCGGGACAGGCGCCACCAGCGGCTCGAAGTAGCTGGGGGCGATGACCCGCAGGTAGTAGGCGAGGGAGACGACGGTGTTGGCGACGGCGAGGATGGCGAGCCAGGTGTAGCCGGCGTCGATGGCCGCGCCGAAGAGGGCGAGCTTGGCGGTGAAGCCGGCGAGTGGCGGTACGCCGACGAAGGAGAGGAACGACAGGACGAGGACGAGGGCGAGGAGGGGCTGCGCGGTGGCGAGTCCGGCGTAGGTGGCCCGGTCGGCACGCCCTCGGAGCTCGATGACAACGCCGAAGGCGGCGAGGTTGGCGACGGCGTAGGCGGCGAGGAAGAACAGCAGGGCGGTCACCGCCAGCTCGGAGCGGCCGAGGGCGACGACCGCCATGAGCCCATAGCCGGACTGCGACACCGCAGACCAGCCGAGCAGTCGCCGCACGTCGTCCTGCCACAGAGCGGCGAGGTTGCCGAGGGTCATGGTCGCGGCTGCGAGGACGGCGATGAGGAGGCGCCAGCCGACGC
>JBPCPM010000066.1:0-15885 GCA_050999155.1 Solirubrobacterales bacterium | reverse complement strand
GATGTTGCCCCCCCCGGAGCGGGGCCACCGTGCGCTGCTTGCTGCTGTGGCAGCGCCCTGCCGGACCGTTGGGATCCAGGTGCTACTCCTTGCCCTGGAACTGGTGGTCCGCATTGGGGTTGCCGGGCTCGTCGGCGTGCCCGCCGGGCCCGTCGTCACCGGGGACTTCCTTGCCCTCGCGGGCCTCATCCTTCTCGCCCGACTCGCCCTTCTCGGGCCCTTCGGCCGCCTCGGACTTCTCCGTGGCGTCGTCCTTGCCGTTCTTGTCCTGGACGTTGTCCCGGTCGGTCTCCGACTTCTCCGGCGCCGCCCGGTCGTTCTGAGCCACCGGCGGACTCGTCTGAGCCGCCGTCGCCGTTCCGCCCGACTGGGCGATCGCGGCGCCGCCGAGACCCATTGCAGCGATCACGGCCACAGCGGCCGTCGCCAGGGCCTTCCGTACCTTCAGTCGCTCGATCATGTGCTGCTCCTTTCGTTGAGGTGGACCAAGCGGGAATGACGGTAAGGACGGGCGATGAGCGCACGGTGAGTCGGTGAGACGGAGATGAGGAGGCGAGTGCCCGCGTGTACGAGAGCGGAAGGGGACTCGATTCCGAGGAGTCCGGCTCGCTCGTGGCGCGAGCCTTCCCCACTCGCGGGCGCGTCGACGCCCGGCGTCAGGTCAGCGAGCCTGCAGGGCGTCCATGCCCACGGTGGCGGCGAGCACGAGTCGACGGTCGATCACGTGCTCGGTGTCGGTGCTGAAGTCAATGTCGTAGATGTCGCGCCACTTCCAGCGGCGGCGGCGGTTGATGCCGATCTGCTGGTCGTCGTGCAGGAACTCGAAGTCGTAGGCGATCGGCAGCCAGTCGGCGTAGCCGCCGATGTAGGGGACCAGTCCGACCAGCCGGCGAAGCAGCGCAGTGGCCATGCTCTTCTCGCGAGCCACCGCGACCTGCTGGCCGGTGGCGTCGAACAGGGTGTAGGTCGAGCGCAGCAGCGACGCGCCGAACACCTTCTGGATCTCCCCGAGCTTCGAGCCGTCGGCCAGGGTGATGTCGTACCGCGCCCGCGGGTCGAAACGCTGCCGGGCGAGGATCCGCAGCACCTCGGTGCTCTTGGAGTCGTCGGTGAAGAAGCGGATGTCCTCCTTGAACTTGAACCGCTTCTGCTCGACGAAGCAGATCGTCCGGCCGTCCCCCGACGGGTCGGGGATCGAGAACTCGTACTGGTTGATGACCAGCCGGATCCGTTGGCGCAGCACGAAGTGGTCGTGAGCGTTGATGTCGATGCCGGTGGCGTCGGGCGTGGAGAAGCTCATGGGTAGATGATCGCCGACGCGACGGTCGGTCAGTCGCCATCGAGGAACCGCACCACGCCGCGGCCGTCACGCTCGAGCGCCTCGCGTGTGTCGCCTGCGATCTGTGCGAACGGCGCCAGCTCGACCTCCCCGGAGCGCACGCGCCAGGTCGCGACCGCCCGCCCGTCCACCAGGGCGATGGCCCGGAAGATGCCGTTGCTGGTGACCACGCCAGACGCGTCGCCGAGCACCCAGTCCCGATCCTTCCAGCCGTGGAGGATGGGATCGAAGGGACCGAGAAGCCGTGGCGCCCGCAACCGCGCGGGGGCCCGCCGCACGGAGAGCTCGTGGAGCCCGGCGTCGCTGGTGACGAGCTCCGATCCGATCGCCCCCAGGCCGGCGCGCACGTCGCGCAACCCCAGCCCGGCCCAGTTCGCGAGGTCGCGTTCGGACGCAGGCCCGTGCCCGGTGAGGTAGCGCCGGGCCAGCTCGGCCAGGGCGCGATCGCGGTCGACCGGTTCGGGCTCGCCGATCCAGTCGCGCACGAGGACGTAGGCGTGATCGCCCTCGAGCAAGGGGCCACGCACGATGACGCCCCGGAGCGACGCCGCCATCAACAGGTGGACCAGCGCCTGGCCCGCGGTGGGGATGCCGGCCCGGTCCAGTCGCTCTCCGAGGGCGGCCCGGGTCATCGGCCCCTCCTCCCCGAGAGCGCCGGCGATCACCGCCACCCCCCGGTCGGCCGTGCCGGGCTCGACGCCCTCTTGCGCGAGCCGGCGGGCGTTGCCGGTGTGCTGACGCGGCGCGGTCAGCGCGTGCAGCCAGCCGTAATCCTCGCGGCGCACGAGGTGCAGCGTCCCGCGGTTGAGCCAGCTGATCAACAGCGAGCGGTCCTCGGTCAGCGCCCGATCGACGTCGGCAACATGCAACCCATCGCTGCGTGCCCGAACCGCCAGGCGGGCACCACGCAGGTCCTGGGCCTGGAGGGCGAGCACGCGCTCGGCGACCTCGACCGGCGTCCGGGCCCCGGGCCCGGCGAGCAGCTGGGAGCCAAGACGGGCGGCGACGCGGACCGGCGCGCTCACCGTGGCGAGCCGTCCTGCACCCAGTAGCGGGGTCCGGGGCCGAGCCGAGCCGCCCGGTCGTCGGGGTTCGCCAGGCGGCAGCGCTCCAGCGAGAGGCAACCGCACCCGATGCACTCGGTCAACCCGGCCCGCAGCCGCTCGAGCTGATCGATCTGCTCGTCGATCCGCGCGGTCCACGTAGCCGACAACCGGGACCAGTCGCGGCGGTTGGGCGCCCGGTGCTCGGGCAACCGGGCGAGTTCGGAGCCGATCTCCTCGAGGGTCAGCCCGATCTTCTGGGCGAAGACGATGAAGGCGATCCGGCGCAGCACGGTCCGCGGGAACCGCCGGTGGCCCGATCCGGCGCGCTCGGAGCTGATCAGCCCCCGCTGCTCGTAGAAGCGCAGCGCCGACGCCGCGACACCGCTGCGCCGTGCCACCTCGCCGATGGTCAGAAGCTCCGCCACTTGACTTCAAGTGTAATTGAACTTGTACCTTGGGCGTGCCCACCAGCGAGGAGCAGTCGATGAGCACCACCAGCGCCAGCGAACAGATCACCGAGGCCGTCACGGCCTGGCCGGGCGTCGAGGCCGGGATCGGTAGCCGCGGGGAGTACGGCTTCACCGTCGAGGGCCATTCCATCGGCCACCTGCACGGCGATCGCGCCGCCCACTTCGGCTTTCCCCGCGAGCTCGGGGCGCAGCTGCGCGAACAGGGCCGGGTGGGACCACACCCAGTCAACCCCCACTCGCCGAAGATGGCCGCGCGGCGGATCGAGGGCGACGAGGACGTCCGGGAGGTGATCGAGCTGATGCGACTCAACTACGAGCGCGTTACCGGCGCAGGCGCCTGAAGGCGGCTGCCGCCATGATGCGTGCTGTGACCGACGCCGCCTTCTCGCCCGACGTGCCCGCGCCGCGTGGCGCCAAGGCGCTGCATGTCCGCGATCTCGTCAAGACCTACCCCGGCGGCGTCGAGGCCCTGCGGGGTGTCGACCTCGAGATCGAGGACGGGGAGTTCTTCGGGCTGCTCGGCCCGAACGGGGCGGGCAAGTCGACGCTGATCCACTGCTCGACCGGCCTGGCCCAGCCGAGCTCCGGGGTGATCGAGATCTTTGGCGAGGACGCCGTCGACGACTACGAGGACGCGCGACAGGCGGTCGGCCTGGCCCCTCAGGAGCTCAACCTCGACTGGTTTCTCACCGTCGCCGAGACGCTCGACTACCACGCAGGCTACTTCGGGATGCCGCGCAAGCAGCGGCGCGAGCGCACCGAGGAACTGCTGGAGACCTTCTCGCTGACCGAAAAACGCGACAAGCGGACGCGGACCCTGTCGGGCGGGATGAAGCGCCGGCTGATCCTGGCCCGGGCGCTGATGCACCGCCCGCGGATGCTGATCCTCGACGAGCCGACGGCCGGGGTCGACATCGAGCTGCGCCTCGAGCTGTGGCACTACGTGCAGCGAATCAACCGGGAGGGAACCACGATCCTGCTCACCACCCACTACCTCGAAGAGGCCGAGCAGCTGTGCGACAAGATCGCCTTCATCGACCACGGTGAGGTGGTCGCCACCGGCACCCACTCCGAGCTGTCGGCCCGGTACGGGGTCTCCAACCTCGAGGACGCCTACCTCGAGTTGGTCGGCCGCAACGAGCTCTCGCGGTCCAGGGTGCCGGAGGTGGCGGGATGAGCGCCTCGCAGATTCGCTTCATGGCGCTGTGGCGCCGCGAGATGAACCGATTCATGAAGATCAAGCGCCAGACGCTCGGCGCGCCGCTGCTGGAGACGTTCCTCTACATCTCGGTCTTCGGCGCGGCTCTCGGCACGCGGATCAAGGAGCTCGAGGGGTTCGACTACGTCGTGTTCGTCGTCCCCGGGCTGATCATGATGGCCTGGGCCGTCAACGCCTTCGCCAACAACTCCTCGTCGATTCTGCAGCAGAAGTTCCAGGGCGCGATCCAGGACCAGCTCTCCTCCCCCGCCTCGCCGGCCCAGCTGCTGCTGGCCCTCAGCCTCGGCGGATTCGTCCGCGGAATGATCGTCGCCGCGCTGACCTTCCTCGCCACGATCCCGCTGATCGACCTTCCCGTCGAGCACCCCCTCGTACTCATCTGCTCCCTGTTTCTTGTCGGCTTCTTCTTCTCCCAGCTGGGGGTGCTGGTCGGGGTCCGTGCCGAGCAGTTCGACGATGTCGCCCTGGCCCAGACCTTCGTCCTGCAGCCGCTGATCTTTCTTGGCGGTGTCTTCTACTCGGCCAGCCTGCTGCCCGAGCCGTTCCGCACGCTGACCTACTTCGATCCCGTCTACTACATGATCGATCTCGTACGCTACGGCTTCCTCGGCATCGCCGAGACCAGCGTGCTGATCGCGTTCGTGGTGCTCGCCCTGGCCACCGCCGCGCTGTTTGCCCTGAACCTGCGCATGTTCGCTCGGGGGTACAAGCTTCGGGCGTGACCGCAAGGACCGATGAATCACGCCCCGCCCGGCGGTCACAGTCAGGGCAAGCAACGAAGGAGGACGACCACATGAGCATCGCCAACGGCCGAGTCCGCGCCACCGTCGCCGTCTCCGACATGCGGGTGGCAACCACGTTCTACGAACAGACCTTGGGACTCACGCCCGCCGACGCAGGAGGCATGGACGACCACGTCCGCGGCTACGAGTGCGCCGGCGGCTCCCAGCTTCAGGTGTACGTCTCCGAGCACGCGGGAACCGGAAGCGCGACGACAGCGAGCTGGAGCATCGACGACTACGACGCCGTGATCGACGAGCTCCTCGCCAAGGGCGTGACCTTCGATCACGTCGACGGGATCGAGGCCGACGAGCGCGGCGTGCACGCTTCGGCGGCCACCGCGTAGCCTGGCTGCGCGATCCCGACGGCAACGTCCTCGCGCTGGACAACGGCCAGGCGCCCGGGTAGCGACGATCGCGCCGCGGGCGACCGGGCTGCCGATGCGGTGTCAGTCGATCCGCTCGGGCAGCCCGAACCGCAGGAAGAAGTCCTCGGTGCGCCGGGGGTCCTGCGGCTCGTCGGGCCAGCGCCCGTAGGCGGCCTGCTCGGTGGCCTCGATCGAGCGGGCGGCGAAGCAGGTCACGTCGCTGATCCGCCGGCCCGCGAAGCTCAGCACGTTGAGCGCGAACGGCAGCGCCGGGCCGCCGGGCTCGGCCGGACAGTAGAAGGCGAGGGCGGGCTGGCCGTTGGCCTGGACCTCGAGGTGCCGCCAGGCCCACTCGCCCGACAGCGGCCCGACCTTCATGAAGGCCGCCAGCTCGCGGTGGCCGCCCGAACCGCCGTACCAGGAACGCAGCGGCGGCATCGAGAAGCTCGCCTGCTCGGTGAGCATCGAGACCACGCCGTCGATGTCCTCCCGGTACCAGGCGTCGAGGTAGGCGTCGACGATCTCGCGGACGCCGTCGTCGCCGAGCTCGCGTACGGTGGCCTGCTGGCTGCGCTCGGGCAGCCGCCGTTCGAGCGTGGCGCGTGCTCGCTGCAGCGCGCTGTTGACCGACGCCTCGGTCGTGGCCAGCGTGGCCGCGGCCTCCCGGGCCGAGTAGCCGAGCACCTCGCGCAGGATGAGCACCGCCCGCTGGTTGGGCGGCAGGTGCTGCAGGGCGGCGATGAAGGCCAGCTCGACCGCCTCCCGGCGCTCGTAGTGCGCCTCCGGAGACGCGACCCCGTCGGGCACCCCGAGCGCCTCGTCGGGCAGCGGCTCGATCCACACCGAGTCGGTCAGCGGCTCGCCCGGGCCCTCGGCCGGATCGGCGGCCGGGCCATAGTCGACCGGGTGCACGCGCTTGGGCCGCTTGGCGATCGCGTTCAGCGACGCGTTGGTGGAGATCGTGTACAGCCAGGAGCGCACGGAGCTGCGCCCCTCGAAGCGCTCGATGCCCCGCCACGCCCGGACCATGGAGTCCTGCAGGGCGTCCTCGGCGTCGTGCAGCGAGCCCATCATCCGGTAGCAGTGGGCGGTCAGCTCACCCCGGTAGGGCTCGACAAGCCGGGTGAACGCGTCCTCGTCGCCACCGCGTGCGGCGTCCAGAAGGGCGGGGTCCTCGACGGCGGGGCTCACCACCAGCCGTCGATCAGCTCGCCGCGGTCGTCGGGCCGACGCGGTCCGACGGCCAGCACCTCCAACCCGTCGTCGCCGCCCTCGAAGGCACGGATGACCGGGCCGGCGACCCGCACCGCGTCGCGCTCGCGCAGATCGATGATCTCGTCGTCGAGCTTCATCCGCCCTGTCCCGGCGAGCACGACGTAGACCTCTTCGGCCTCGTCGTGGCTGTGCCCGAAACCTTGCCGTGCCCCCGGCTTGATGCGGTGCAGGCTCAACCCGGTCTGGGCGGTGTCCATGGCGTCGTTGGCGAACCGCGCCTCCTGGGACTCCGCCAGGCCGAAGGCCGGCGCCTGGTCGTCGACGTCGAGAAGGTTGTGGTGGGTGAAGGACTCGGGCATGCGTCGCTCACTTTCGAGACGGAATGGCGTCGATTTCCACCCTATTGACCTGCCACAGCCAGCGGGTACTCTCGATCGATGTGCAGAAACATCCGGACCCTCCACAATTTCGAGCCCCGCGCCGACGCCGAGGAGGTCGAGGCGGCCGCCTTGCAGTACGTCTGCAAGATCAGCGGTTCGACCAAGCCCTCGCAGGCCAACGCCGAGGTTTTCGACCACGCCGTCGCCGAGGTCGCACGGGCCACGCGCGAGCTGCTCGACGGCCTGGTGACCACCGCACCGCCGAAGGATCGCGAAGCCGAGGCGGCCAAGCGCCGGGCGCGCTCGGCCGCGCGGTTTGCGGCCTGAGGCAGCTGCCGTGATCGTCGGCCCCCGAAGCCCGGCAGAAGTCCTGTGAGCGAGTTCTCGCAACGCGTCAGCGTCATCACCCTTGGCGTCGGTGACCTCCAACGGGCCCGGACGTTCTACGAGGCCCTGGGCTGGCAGACCGAGGCCGAGCCCGACGCCGACGTCGCGTTCTTCCAAGCGGGCGGCATGGTCGTCGCGTTGTGGGACCGCGCGCGCCTGGCCGAGGACAGCTGCGTCACCGACCAGCCCGGCTGGGGCGGGGTGACGCTGGCCCTGAATCTCGGCTCGCCCGAGGAGGTCGACGCCGCGACCGAACGCGCACGCGACGCTGGAGCGACCATCGGCCGCGAGCCGGCCGAGACGTTCTGGGGCGGATACAGCTCGGTGATGATCGACCCCGAGGGCCACCCGTGGGAGATCGCCCACAATCCTCACTGGACCCTGACCGACGACGGCGCCACCCTGCTCCCGTGACCCGAGGTCGGCCCAGACCGATGACTTGCGGCCCGACCTGCGGTCTCAAGGCCAACACCGTCCATCACCGGGAAGGGCTGCAATGAGAAAGCTGATCGTCACGGAGTTCGCCTCGCTCGACGGCGTCATGGAGGCGCCCGGCGGCGAGCCGGGCTACCGCCACGCCGGCTGGGTGATCAACCACCCCCAGGACGCCGACCAGGGCGCCTACAAGCTGCGCGAGACGATGGAAGCTGACGCCATGCTTCTCGGCCGCGTCACCTACGAGGGCTTTGCCGCCGCGTGGCCCGAGCGCGACGGAGAGTTCGCCGACAAGATGAACGCGATGCCCAAGCACGTGGCCTCCACCACCCTCTCCGATCCGCTGGAGTGGGAGAACTCGCAGCTGCTCTCAGGCGACGTGCCGGCTGCGGTCGCGGCGCTCAAAAAGGAGCCGGGAGGCGACATCCTCGTGCACGGCAGCCGCACCCTGGTCCACGCCCTGCTCGAGCACGGGCTGATCGACGAAATCCGCGTGATGACCTTCCCGTTGGTTCTCGGAAGCGGCCGGCGGCTGTTTCCCTCCGACCTGCAGGACACCGTGCCGCTGGAGCTGGCCGATACCCAGGTCTTCGGCTCCGGCGTCGTGCTCCACGCCTACACGCCCGGCCCCGGCCGCCTGAGCACGGACTGATCGCGTGGCAAGCCCCCTGGCGATCGAGGCGACGGGCCTCATCAAGGACTTCGGCGACGTTCGCGCCGTGGACGGCATCGACCTCGCGGTTCGGCGCGGGGCGGTCTACGGTGTGCTGGGTCCCAACGGGGCGGGCAAGACGACGATGATCCGCATGCTCGCGACCCTGCTGCCTCCCGACGGTGGGACGGCTCGCGTGCTCGGGCACGATGTCCGCGACGAAGCGGACGAAGTCCGGGGACGGGTCAGCCTCACCGGCCAGCTCGCCTCCGTCGACGAGGACCTGACCGGGCACGAGAACCTCGTCCTGATCGGCCGCCTGTTGGGGCTCGGGCGACGTGCCGCCCGGGAGCGCGGCGCCGAGCTGCTGGACGCCTTCGGGCTGGGCGAGGCGGCCGGGCGCCTGGTCAAGAACTACTCGGGCGGGATGCGCAGGCGGCTGGACATCGCCGCCTCGATCGTGGTCACCCCCGAGCTGATGTTCCTCGACGAGCCGACGACCGGACTCGACCCTCGGGCACGCAACCAGGTGTGGGAGATCATCCGGGCGCTGGCCGCCGCGGGCACGACGATCCTGCTGTGCACCCAGTACCTCGACGAGGCCGACCAGCTGGCCGAGGGGATCGCCGTCATCGACCAGGGCCGGGTGATTGCCGAGGGGACACCGACCCAGCTCAAGGCATCGGTCGGCGCGGGCACCCTGCGCATGCGCCTGGACGATCCCGGCCGGCGCGCCGAGGCGGCTGAACTGCTCGAGCGGCAGGTCGAGGCGGTCGCGCTGGAGCCGGATCCGGCGGCTCTGACCGCCGTCTGTGCCGACAGCGAGCGCGGGGCGGAGGCCGTGGCCACGATCACCCGCGCCGGGATCGGGGTCGCCGACTTCTCGGTCGGCCAGCCGACGCTCGACGCGGTCTTTCTCGCCTTGACGGGTCACCCGGCCGAGGAGGGTGCCGACCGGCCCCCCTCCGACGACACGGAGATACCGGCATGACCAAGCGGGCCGGAGCCCCCGAGACATCCGTCGAGGCCGCCGACCGCGCAGCCGTGATCAAGGCCTTAGCGTCCACCGAGCGCCCGGCCCGCCCGAGCCCGATCTCGGCCGCCCTGACCTTCGGCTGGCGCGGCATGCTCAAGGTCAAGCACGTGCCCGAGCAGCTGCTCGACGTGACGATCACGCCGGTGATGTTCGTGCTGATGTTCACCTACCTGTTCGGAGGCGCCATCTCGGGCTCGACCGGCGACTACCTCCAGTACATCCTGCCCGGGGTGCTGGTCATGTCGGTGCTGTTCACCACCGTGTACTCGGGCATCGCGCTGAACACGGACCTGACGAAGGGCGTGATCGACCGGTTCCGCTCGCTGCCCATCTGGCAGCCCGCCCCGCTGCTGGGAGCCCTGCTCGGCGACAGCGTCCGCTACCTGATCGCGGGGACCGTGATCATCGTCGTCGGGGTGATCCTCGGCTTCCGGCCCGAGGCTGGCATCGGCGGCGTCGCGGCCGCGCTGGCCCTGGTGGTGGCCTTCGCCTTCGGCCTCTCGTGGGTGTTCTCCACGCTGGGACTGCTCATGCGCTCGCCCAACGCGGTGATGAACGCCGGCTTCATGACGATCTTCCCGCTCACGTTCCTGTCCAACGTCTTCGTCGATCCGAGCACGCTTCCGTCGGCGCTGGAGGCTTTCGTCGACGTGAACCCGATCTCGACGCTGGCTACCGCCTCGCGGGGCCTGATGGCCGGCAACGTCGCGGGGGGCGACGTGGCGATCGTGTTGGTCACGGCGATCGTCCTGACCGCCGTCTTCGCGCCGATCACCAGCCGCCTGTACCGGACGCGGAGCGCCTGACAGGCCTGCACGGGTTGTGACCATATAGGTCACTAGCTGGTAGTCTCGATGATCATGACGGTCGCGGCGATCAGCCAGGTCAAGGCACGCCTCTCCGAGTACCTGGCCAAGGTGCGCGCGGGCGAAGAGGTGCTCATCACCGACCGGGGAACGCCGGTCGCTCGGATCCTTCCCGTGGATCGTGCCGACACCGCGCTTGCCGAGCTGGAACGGGACGGCCTGGTCCGCGCCGCCCGACGCCCACTGGCGCCTGACTTCCTCGACCGGCCGAGAGGCTCCCCGACCGGGGCCGACACCCTCTCTGCGCTGCTCGAGGACCGCCGCGAGGACCGCTAGCGCGGTGCGCTTCTGGGACGCATCGGCCATCGTGCCGCTGCTCGTGGACGAAGAGCGATCGGCGGCCATGCGCCACCTCGTCGCCGAGGACGCCGAGCTCATCGTCTGGTGGGGTACGCCGGTCGAGTGCACATCGGCGGTGCGCCGGCGCGAGCGCGAGGGGTCGCTGGACGCGCGGACGACCCGTCAGGCCTTGGCGGTGCTCGCAGAGCTCGCCGATTCCTGGGCGCAGGTGCAGCCCACCGACGCGATTCGCGCGGGCGCGGCGCGCGGGCTCGCCGTGCATCCGCTACGCACCGCCGATGCACTACAGCTCGCAGCCGCCCTGACGTGGAACGGGACGGGCTCGGCCCGGGCCGAGGTCGTGTGCATGGATGATCGCCTCGGGGCGGCGGCCGCACGAGAGGGCCTGTGGGTCCTACCGGAACCCCAGTGACGACCCGCCTCAGAGCTCGCGCTCGTAGACGACCATCACCGGGCCGCCGGGCCCTTCGACAACTGCGACGTCCGGCACCCGTACCCGGCCCGCAGGCCTCCGGTCCGTACCATCCCCCGCCCCCATGAGCACCTCCACCGACCCCGCATCCCCGAACGCCGTCCGCCGCGACGATCTGCGCAACATCGCGATCGTTGCCCACGTCGACCACGGAAAGACGACGCTGGTCGACGCGATGCTGTGGCAGTCCGGCGCCTTCCGCGAGGGCCAGGATGTCTCGGAGCGGGTCATGGACTCGACCGACCTCGAGCGCGAGAAGGGGATCACGATCCTCGCCAAGAACACGGCGGTCGACTACAAGGGCACGAAGCTCAACATCGTCGACACCCCCGGCCACGCCGACTTCGGCGGGGAAGTCGAGCGCGGCCTGACCATGGTCGATGGGGTGCTGCTGCTCGTCGACTCCTCCGAGGGCCCGCTGCCCCAGACGCGGTTCGTCCTGCGCAAGGCGCTGGAGGCCCGGCTGCCGGTGGTGCTCGTCGTCAACAAGGTCGACCGGCCCGATGCCCGGATCGCAGAGGTCGTCGACGAGGTCTACGAGCTGTTCCTGGACCTCGACGCCGACGAGTCGCAGATCGAGTTTCCCATCGTCTACACCAACGCCCGCGAAGGCTGGGCTTCGCTGACCGAGGGCGAGCCGGGCACCGACCTGGCGCCCCTGATGGACCTGATCCTCTCCCACGTCCCCGGGCCGGTCCACGAGCCCGACCACCCGCTGCAGGCCTACGTGACGAACCTCGACGCCGACGACTACGTCGGGCGCCTGGCCATGTGCCGGGTCCGGCACGGCACCATCCAGGCCGGCAAGCCGCTGGCCTGGTGCCGGACCGACGGCTCGATCGAGCGAGCCACGGTCTCCAAGCTCTACATCACCGAGGCCCTGGCCCGGGTCGAGGCCGAGCAGGCCGGCCCGGGGGAGATCATCGCCGTGGCCGGCCTTCCGGACGTGATGATCGGCGAGACCCTGGCCGACCCCGAGGACCCCCGCCCGCTGCCGGTGATCAGCGTCGACGAGCCGTCGCTGGTGATCGTGGTAGGCGCCAACACCTCGCCCCTGGCCGGCCGCAGCGGCAGCAAGCTGACGGCCCGCCAGATCAAGGACCGCCTCGACCGCGAACTGATCGGCAACGTCTCGCTGCGCGTCAACGACACCGAGCGCCCCGACTCCTGGGAGGTCCAGGGCCGCGGCGAGCTGCAGCTGGTCGTGCTGCTGGAGACGATGCGCCGCGAGGGCTTCGAGCTGACCGCCGGCCAGCCGCGCGTGCTGACCCGCGAGATCGACGGCACGCGTCATGAACCCGTCGAGCGGCTGACGATCGACGTTCCCGAGGAGTACGTCGGCGTGCTCACCCAGGCGCTCGCTGCGCGCAAGGGCCGGATGGAGCAGATGGTCAACCACTCGACCGGCTGGGTGCGGATGGAGTTCCTCGTCCCCGCCCGCGGGCTGATCGGCTTTCGCACCGAGATGCTCACCGAGACCCGCGGCACCGGCCTCGTGCACCAGGTCTTCGACCGCTGGGAGCCGTGGGTCGGCGAGCTGCGCACCCGTCCCACCGGATCGCTGGTGGCCGACCGCTCGGGCGCCAGCGCGAGCTTCGCCCTGTTCAGTCTCCAGGAGCGGGGCCAGATGTTCATCGGCCCGGGCGCGGAGGTCTACGAGGGGATGGTCATCGGCGAGAACGCCCGCGGCGAGGACCTTGACGTCAACGCGATCAAGGAAAAACACCAGACCAACGTCCGGGCAGCGAGCGCCGACCTGCTCGTGCGCCTGATCCCGCCAAAGCTCCTCTCGCTCGAGGAGGCCATCGAGCACATCCGCGACGACGAGTCCGTGGAGATCACCCCCGACAACATCCGCCTACGCAAGGTCGAGCTGGCCAAGACCGACCGGGTCAAGGCCTCGAGAAGGGCGCGGTCGACCGAGGCGGGCTGAGCCGGCCTGCTTCAGGCGAACGGGTTCTCGACCCGGACGCCGGCGTAGTCCTGCCCGGTGTTGAGGTCCTCCGAGAGGACCGTCGAGCACCCCAGGCGGCGGGCCGCCTCGATGATCGCCGCGTCCCAGTAGGAGATCTGGAACCGGTCGCTGGTGGCGGCCGCTGCCAACATGATCGGCGGCGAGAGATCGATGACCGGAAACCGCAGGAACGACTCGACGAGCCCGATGGCCTGCGCGTGGGTCAGCCGATCGCTGCGGGTCCGGCGCGTGGCCTGGACGTAGAACTCCTGGATGACCTGGACCGAGAGGGCAACGTCGCGGCCGGCCAGGATCTCCGTCGCCGCGGCCGCCTTCTCCTGCTCGACGGGATCGCGGGAGATCGCGTAGAGCAGGACGTTCGTGTCAGCGAACCGCACGGCGGTGCAGCTCGTCTCTGTCGAGGCGATCGCCGGCCGTGAAGCTCTCGAGTTCGGAGACGAGCTCGCGTTGTCGGCGCTCGAGCCGCTGGAGCTCCTCCTCCTGGGAGCCGAGCGAGCGCAGGTAGCCGGCCACGAGCGCGCTGACAGACGTGTCTCGCTCGGCCGCGCGGATGCGCGCCTCGCGGTAGACGTCCTCTGGCACCGTCACGGTGATATTCTTCACACTTACACAGTATCACGTAGACACAGCACTGATTTTCCCCTTCGGGTCCGTAAACGGGCCTCCCGAGCCGGTAGCGGCCCCCACCTCGGGAGTGTGGGGACCGAAGGGGCCGCGCTGGTCGGATCCCCCCCCAATTGCCAACTAGTGGGTATTATTCCCACTATGGCCTACGCCACCCCCCGGCCCAACGGGTCCTGGGAGCTGCGGATCTCGCAGACCACATCCTCGGGACCGCGTAGCCGCACCCTGGTGAGCTTCCGTGAGCTCTCGCCGGAGCTCGCCGCCAAGGCAGCGAGCCGCTCGCACGGCGCGATCACCACCGCGCAGGCAATGGACGCTGCCCGACGGGCCGGGGCGCCCGTCGCGGTGTCCGAGACCACGAGCGCGGCGGCAAGGCTGGCCTCCGCGCTCGCCCGGGGGGAACGGATCAGCGCCCCGCTTGCACGAGTGCTCCGGGCCGGGCTGCAGGACGCGGGCGCGGCGACGTCCGCCGAACGGGCCGCCGCGCAGTGGGTGGGGACATCCCTGGATCAGCGGGGCCGAGCACTCGTCGAGCTGCTGGACCTGGCCGACGCGACCGGCCGCGTCCGCACACCGGGAGCGCTCGCCTTTCCGCCCCTGGGCGCGGGTGCCGGGTGAGCGACGAGCCAGGGCTCAAGGACAAGGTCCTGGCCCTCGACGAGGCGCTGGCGGCCGCCCGCCTGCCCCACGCGTTCGGCGGGGCCCTCGCCCTGGCCTACTACGCAGAGCCGCGCTCGACGCTGGACATCGACTGCAACATCTTCGTCGAGCCCTCGGCGATCGACCGCGTCGAGGCCGTCCTCGCGCCGCTCGGCATCGCGCGCTCCGAGCACGCGGACCCGCAGCGCGAGGGGCAGGGCCGCTGGTGGTGGGGATCGACCCCGGTCGACCTGTTCTTCACCACCGACCCCATCCACGAGGCGATGGCCGACCGTCGCCGCCGCGTGCCCTTCGCCGACCGCCAGATCCCGATCCTGGCGCCCGAGCATCTTCTGGTCTGCAAGGCCGCTTTCGGCCGGCCCAAGGACTGGATCGACATCGAGCAGATGCTCGTCGTGACCGACGACCTCGATCCGGGCGAGGTACGGCGCTGGTCGTCGCACCTGTTCGCCCCCGACGACCCTCGGTCGCAGAGGGTCGAGGAGCTTCTCGCACGAGCGAGCGGCTAGGTCCGGCTCACCAAGCGCCTCCCGGCTGTGGCGCCAAGAGCGCCGGGGACGGCCGATAGAGTCCCAATCGATCCTGGCCTCGCCGGCCGCCCCGCCCACAAGGAGACCCATGCCCGCCAAGCGCTTCGTCGATGCCCTGCAAGGCCAGGTCGCCCACGAGTTCGCCGCCATGCAGCAGTACCTGGCCATCGCCGTCTGGTACGACGCCCACACCCTGCCCCGGCTGGCGTCGTTCTTCTACGACCAGGCGATGGAAGAGCGCGGGCACGCGCTGATGATGGTCCGCTACCTGCTCGACACCGACCAGCCGGCGCCCATCCCCGGCGTGTCCGAGCCCAAGTGCGATTTCTCGAACCCCAAGGAGCCCGTCGAGCTGGCCCTCGAGCAGGAGCGTGAGGTCTCCAAGCAGATCGCCGAGCTCTCCCAGATCGCCCGCGACGAGTCCGACCTGCTCTCCGAGCACTTCATGCAGTGGTTCCTCAAGGAGCAGGTCGAGGAGGTCGCCACGATGTCCGACCTGCTGACCGTGATGGAACGCGCCGACGACAACCCGTTGCTGGCCGAGGAGTTCATCGTCCGCGAGTCGTTCGGACAGGAGAGCGCCGACCCGACGGCGCCTGGGCCGGCCGGCGGGTAGCAGCCGCCCGTGGCCGGACCCGGATTCACCCGGTCCCACCGCGGCGGCGAGGGGCCGCCCATGGTCTGTCTGCACGGGTTCACCGACACGTGGCGGACGTGGGAGCTCGTCCTGCCCCAGCTGGAGGGCCGGCACGAGGTGGTGGCTCCCACCGTGCCCGGCCACGCGGGCGGTCCGGCGATCGAGGGCGAGGTCAGCGACGAGGCGCTCGTCGAACAGGTCGAGACGATCCTCAAACCGCGCGGGCATCGAGCGCGCCCACCTGGTGGGCAACTCGCTGGGCGGCTACGTTGCCCTGCACCTCGCCGCGCGCGGGCGGGCGAGAGCGTGGTCGCACTGGCGCCGGCCGGCGGCTGGGCGGCAGACGACGATTCCTACAAGGACACGCTCCGTTACTTCCTGCAGATGCAGAAGCTGGTGGCCGACGCCGCGCCCCATGCCGACGCGATCGCGTCCAGCCCCGACGGCCGCCGGCAGGCCACACGCGACATCGTCACCAACTTCGAGCACATCCCG
>JBPCPM010000044.1:0-2949 GCA_050999155.1 Solirubrobacterales bacterium | reverse complement strand
GGGATCGGCCAGCTCGCCGACGGTGGCGTCCCCCACGGCGAGGCGGGCCACCATGTCGCGCCTCGTCGGATCGGCGAGGGCGGCGAAGATTCGGGACAGGTGGTCGTCGACCACGGACAGCTCCTTGCTCGACCTCTTGGTTGAGTAAGAACCTACGCGGCATCTCGGTGTTGTCAACCATCTGGTTGTAGACGGGCGTTGCCATATGTGCATCTTGCGTCGTGGCCGTGGGCAGGACGAGCCCCCCGGCGTGTCCCCGAGGTGCCGACCGGCATTCGAGGACAGTCCGCTGGGGTCGCCCATAACGTTCGCGCTCGTCAATCGCCCGGGCGGACGGCCCCTAGTATCAGGCACTTAGGGCGTTGCCGGCGGTAGCTCCTGACTCGTCGAGCAGCTGAGCACCTCGGTTGCTCCTTCTGCCTCAGGCGGGCGTATGGGCTCGCCGCAGGCTATGACGCCGTCACCAGGGCGACTCTCGACCAACACCTCAACGCTGCCACCCGCCGCGACCCACTCTCGGGCACCTACCGGCCGGAGAACTCGCCCGACCTGAACATCGCTGCTGTGGACGTACCTCACCGTCACGCCGACACACGGCGTCTGCCTGCCGACGGAGCGACGAAATTCTGCCTCCGTGACGCTGACTCGTGGATGCTCGATGATCCAGCCGTCGCGCCCTTCAACAGTGCACCGAATCCAGCGCCAGGGTTGACCCGACATCGCGGAGCTGGCCACGAGCGCGACCACAAGGCTCAGGAGCACCAGGCCCGACGTCGCAACCCGACGGCGCGACGAAGGCGTCCGCATCACCCGCACAGATTGCCGGAGCTGGACGCTCCATGCATGCCCCCTATCTCGGCCGCCCTGCCACCCAACGCCGGGTCCGTGTCACTGAGTCGCGCTGGGCATTTTCTGGTCGGTGTTGTCGATTTGGGGTGGTGCTGCGCGTCATGGTGGTGCCGGCGGTGGTCGCCGGCTGTGAGGTAGAGGAGCTGCCATGAAGTATTTCGTTCTGCTCGCGAGCTTCGGTGAGATGCCGGGGTGGGATGAGCTGACCACGGAGGAGCAGGAGGCTCAGATGGCCCAGCTCGGCGCGTTCGATGAGGCATGCGCAGCCCGGACAGGAGTGGAGATCCTCAGCGAAGCGCCGTTGGGCGACGGTGCGACGGCCACCACGTTGCGCACTCGCGGCGGCGAGATTACGATCACCGACGGCCCGTTCGCCGAAGCCGCTGAGCAGATCGGCGGCTACTACCTTGTCGATGCGCCCGACCTCGACACGGTGATCGAGTTGTGCAGGATCCTGCCCGCCTATGACATCGACATCCGACCGGTCCTCGACATGTCCTGACCGAGCCATCGAGCAGATCTTCCGGGCTGATTGGGGCCGGCTGTTGTCGCTGCTGGTGTCGCGGACCCGCCGCTTGGATCTGGCCGAAGACGCCTTGGGTGAAGCCTTCGCACGGGCGTCGGACCGCTGGCCGGGCGATGGGGTGCCGGCCAACCCCGCCGGTTGGCTATACGCCACTGCCTACCGTCACGTCGTCGGGCGGCTCAGGGCCGAGGCCGTCGCTGGGCGCAAGGCGCCCCTGCTCGCCGTCCGGCCCGGATTGGTGCCGCCCGTCGAAACGCGGGATGAGCTGGCCGACGATCGCCTGCAGCTGATCTTGTTGTGCTGTCATCCGGCACTCCAGCGCGAATCACGTTCCGCGCTGGCGCTGCGCCTCGTGATCGGGACACCGACCGAGCAGATCGCCGACCTGTTCCTGGTTCCGCCCGCGACGATGGCGGCGCGCCTGACCCGAGCGAAGCGCAAGATCGTGCTCGCCGGCATCCCCCTCGGCGCCCCGCTCGCCGACGAACTCGCAACACGTCTCGACGAGGTGTGCCGAACGATCTATCTGGCCTTCACTGCCGGGTACGCCCCCGGTGCCGGGCCTGACCTGCTGCGTGCTGACCTGGCGGGAGACGCCGTGCGGCTCGCCGCCGTGTTGCACCACCTCGTGCCCGACGGCCCGCAGGTCCGAGCGATGCTCGCGCTCTTGGTGCTCCAACACTCGCGTCGCGACGCCCGCCAACGCCACGGTCGCCTGGTGACCCTCGCCGACCAGGACCGCTCGATGTGGCACGACGACGAGATACGTGCCGGACTCGGGCTCGCCGCCGGTCTCCAGCCCGTCGAGGGATACGCCGAAGATCTCCGACTCCAAGCCCTCATCGCTGCCGAGCACGCGCGGGCGCCCACCGCCGCAGCAACGGACTGGACCGCGATCGCCGGGCACTACGCCACCCTTGAAGCGCGAACCGGTTCCGCGATCGTGCGACTCAACCGCGCGGTCGCAATCGTCGAGGTCCAGGGTCCACCGGCCGGTCTCGCCCTCCTCGATGGACTCGATGATGTCCTACGTGGCAACCACCGAGTCGCCGCCGTCCGCGCTGAGCTCGCACAACGAGTCGGTGACGTCGACCTCGCCCGGGCCTCGTACCGCAAGGCGATTGACGTGTGCTCCAACGACGTCGAACGGGCTCACCTGACGGCCCGGCTCGAGGCGATCCGTACTCCCGACCCGTGACCACAGCGATCGCCGTGGCATCCCCCCAAGCGTGCGGCAGCCATCGCGAACTGCCCGCCCCGTGGCCCGGCGACGATGACGAAGAGCGCCGCAGCCACGGGAACAATGGTCGTCGCGTGGGCGGCGATCGCCACCCGGGCGGTACCGGCGAGTGGGAAGTCGACGATGGCACCCGCTATCAGTCGCAAGATCGGCCTGCTGCTGATCGCGAAGGACACCATCAAGGACGCGTTGATGTCGGTGCTCCCAGTTCCAGACGTGGAGACGTCGAGGCGGGTCGGGAAAGGCGCGGTCGCCGCGATGCTTGCCGTGGCTGCGGAATCGCCGATCGGCGCCGTGATCGAGAGCAACTTCTACCGGCACTTGGGGGCGTAGC
>JBPCPM010000131.1:0-9763 GCA_050999155.1 Solirubrobacterales bacterium | reverse complement strand
GTACCAGACGACCCCGAGGGCGGACCCCTTGTACTTCTGGCGCAGCTCGCGCCGCACCATCTGTTCGAACAGGTAGCGGTAGCGCACGGGTGGATTATGGGGGGCGGGGCCGATCCCCCCCCGCGCGCGCCCGGTATCCCGAGCGGTTCAGCGCTCCAGCACGTCGCGGTACGCGCCGGCCAGACGCTCGGCCATCGCCTCGGCCGAGAAGGTGCGCAGGCGGTGCGCCGGATGCTCGATGCGGGTGCCGGGCGGCCGGGTGAGGGGACCCTCCGCCAGCAGCCGGGCGATGTCCATCCAGGTGCCGGGGGTGAAGAACTGCCCGGAGTCGCCGACGACCTCGGGGATTGCTCCCGAGTTGCTGGCCACGATCGGCAGCCCGGCCGCCATGGCCTCGACGAACACCAGCCCGAACTGCTCCTCCCAGAAGGCGCGCGGTGGGTCCCCGAGGTAGAGGCTGTGATCGGCGTTGGGAAGGCTGGCCAGCGCCAGGCACGAGCATGCGGCGAACACGCCAGGCATCTCGTCGTAGGGGACCATCGCCCGGAGCTCGAAGGCATCCCCCAGGCCGAGCTCCGCGGCATGGGACCGCAGCCGGCCTTCCTCGGGCCCACGCCCGATAACCAGCAGCCGCGGAGGGAGGCAGCCGTCGGGCAACGGCACGAGCCCGTGGTGCAAAGCGGCGACGGCCCGGACCACGTCCTGGTGGCCCTTCTCCCACACGAGGCGCCCGGGGGAGACGATCACGTGCTCCTCGGGTGTGTGCTCGGGGCGGCGGGCGGTGGCAAAGCGCTCGAGATCGATGCCGGGCGAGCACACCCGGATCCGCTCGGGCGCGACGCCCTCGAGCAGCAGTGCCTCCCGGGCCCGCTCGGTCGCGGGGAGGAAGAGGTCGGTCTGCTCCAGGACCTGCCGGCGAGCCTTCCGGGCCTTGGGCATCCGGTAGGTGTCCATGAACGGGATCGTCTCCCACACGGTCTGCACGAGCTTGAAGCTACGCCCCGGGCGGCGCTTGGCCGCCTCGGCCGCGAACCAGAACGACAGCTCCTCGGCGTGGACGATGTCGGCCCTGTCGAACTGCTCGTCGGCGCCGAGGTAGCGCTCGCCGACCAACCCGGTGAGGTGGTCGAAGACCGTTCCGGCTGGGAGCCTGTCGCGGAGCGTCCGAGCCGGAGCGGGCTCGAGGTCCAGGGCCCCGGTCTCGAACTTGTTGCTCGACGTCTGCAGGTAGGAGACACGGAACTCGTCGCCGAGCCGGGTCCATGGGCGCAGTTCCCACGGCGTGGCCAGGTGGCCGCGGACGATGAGGATGTCGAGCGGGTTGTCCATCACGGGCAATGGTGGCGGGTCCGGCGCCGGATCACCGTGCGACCGCCTTGGCGTAGCTGGCCAAGACGCAGGCGGCGCTGCGCTCCCACGTGAACGTCGCGGCCTGGATCGGACCCGCCGCGGCGAGGCTCCGAGTGGTTTCGTCGTCTCGCAGCAGGCGTTCGATTGCCGCCCCGATTGCGACTGAATCCTCGGGGTCGAACAGCAGCGCGGCGTCGCCGGCGACCTCGGGGAGCGACGAGCGGTTCGAACAGGCCACCGGCACCCCCCGGGCCATGGCCTCGAGTACCGGCAGGCCGAACCCCTCGTACAGCGACGGGAAGACCACGCACTGTGCGGTCGCGTACAGCCCCTCCATCGTGGCGTCATCGACCCACCCGGGCAGATGCACGCGATCGGAGATCCCCAGCGCGACGGCGTGGCTCCGCAGCTCCTGCTCGTGCGGCGTCGGGTAGCCCGGGATGACCACCGTGGGTTTCGGTTCGCCGTCCATCCCGGCAACCGCGTCGAGCAGGCGGATGAGGTTCTTGTGGGGGCGTTTGGCAGACGGGCTGAGCACGAGCGGCCGGTCGCCCAGGCGCAGCCGGGAGCGAACTTCGGTCTCGGGAAGCGGCGCCGCGGCCGGTCCCTTCCCGCCGCCGTTGGGAACGATGTCGATGCGCTGCGGATCGATGCCCGACTGCTGGAGGTCGCGGGCGGTGGCCTGGGAGATCGCGATCACCCGGTCGGCTCGTCGTGCGGCCAGGGGCACGAGGACCCGCATCCCCTGGCGCAGCAGCAGCGAGTGGGCGTCGGGGTGATGGCGGTAGATCAGGTCGTGCACGGTGACCACACTCGGGAGGCGAGGCACGGCCGGCCCCGTGCTGGCAAGGCTGTGCAGCAGCTCGACCCCGGCCCGGCGCGCGGCGCGCGGGACGGCGAGCTGGTCGCCGAGCACCCAGCCGACGCGGCTCGGTCCAACGGAGAGCGAATGCACGTCGACTCCCTCCAGCCACGGGGAGTCGCGGAGCTCGGGGAAGGCCTGCTTGTGGACAAACGCGGTCAGCCGCATCGACGGGGAGCCCCGGCGCAGGGCGGGTATCAGTCCGCGGGCGTAGATCTCCATCCCGCCCACGGCGCCCGGCGTCAGGAACGCAAGGTTGAGTCCGACGTGCGAGGGGCCGGAGCTCATCGCCGCGACTCGATCGAGCGCCGGTAGGCGGCGACCGTCTCGGTACCCGTGCGATCCCAGCTGAACGTCGCCGCGCGCGCGTGGCCGGCGCGCACGAGGCGGTCTCGGAGCTGCGCATCGTCGAGCACGCGCCGGATCGCGCGGGCCAGGGTGTCGTGGTTGGTGGCATCGACGAGCAGGGCAGCTTGTCCCGCGACTTCGGGCAGCGACCACGCGTCGGAGCACACGACCGGTAGGCCCCTGGCCATAGCCTCCAGGACGGGCAAGCCGAAGCCCTCGAACAGGCTGGGCAGCGCGAAACACCTCGACGCTGCGTAGAGACCCTCGAGGTCGGCGTCGGAGACCCAGGAGGGGAACGCGACCCGGTCGGCGACGCCGAGTTCCGCGGCAAGCTCGCGCAGCGACTGTTCGTAGGAGGTGGCGGCTCCGGGAACCACGAGGCCGGCCTCGGGGAGCGAGACGAGGGCCCGGATCAAGGCTTCCTGGTTCTTGTAAGGGCGCTTCTGAGAGACGCAGAGGATCAGCGGGCGCTCGCCGAACCCGAGCGTGTCGCGGACCTCCGGCTCGGGCGTGGGGGCAACGCGAGGCGGGTCGACGCCGAGGGCAACGACCGAGATCCGCTGGGAGTCCAGGCCGAGCGTCTGCACGAAGTCATCGCGCGAGGCGGTGGAGTCGGCGATCACAAGGTCGGCTCGCCGTGCGGTGGCGGTGGAGAGGGCTCGGGCCGAGCGGGCGGCCCGGCGCGTCTCCCACTGCTCGGGGTAGTGGATCCAGACAAGGTCGTGCAGCGTGAGGACGTGGGCGCATCCGGGCGTGCGCAGCGGGCCGGAGTTCGCCGGACTGTGCACGACCTGCAGCCCCCGGCGCCGGGCCTCGGCCGGGATCATGGCGAGCTGGGCGACGAGGTGGGTCGGAGGCCCGGACAGCCGGACCGGCAGCCGTATCCACTCGACGGCGTCGCTCCAGGGCTGTTGGAACAGATGCCGGGGGGCGTCCCGGCTCACGAACGCGCTGAGTTCGACGTCGTCGTCGATGGCAAGGCGCTCCAACAGTGCTTCGGCATATCGGCCAATGCCTCCCGCGCGCTCGCCGAGGAAGACCAGGTTGAGCCCTACGCGGATGCGGTCTGATGGGGTCATCGACCGGGCAGCCGGGCGAGCAACGCGTCGACGAGCTCGTCGGGAATCACGCGGAGGCCGAACAGGATCACGAAATACACGATGGTTGCGGCGGCCACGGCGGCCACGGCGGGGAGGTCGAGCAGCACGGCTGGGGCGCTTGACGCGCCTGCTGCTAGAAGGACGGGCGCGAGGGTACGGGAGGAGATCCGGGCCCCCGCGCTCGATCCCGAGCGGCGCAACGCGATCGCGTAGCCGAGGGCCAGCAGCGACTCGCCGGCCAGGGCCGCGGCCGCACCCCCGTCGGCCCCCCAGCGCGGGATCAGCACGGTGGCCAGGGCCGCGGTCGCGACGAGGCCCACGAGGTTGGTGACCAGCAGCGCCCGCAGGCGGTTGAGTGACATCAGCGCGTAGCCGCCGGTGGCCAGCAAGAACGATGCGGCAAGCGCGAGCCCCTGGATCTGCAGCACCGAGATCGATGGATCGAATCCGTCGCCGGCCACCACCGCGATGGCCACGGGGGCCCCCAGCACGGTGCCCACGGCCATCCAGCCGCCGGCGATGAGCGACACGTCGTACAGGCGCTGCAACGCGTAACCGAGGCGGTCGTGGTCATCGCGCGCCGCCCGGGCGAGGACCGGGTACGCCGAGGCCACCAGCAAGGCGGGGACGCCGCCCAGCACGGTGAACACCCGAAACGCGGCGCCGAAGTAGCCGGTCTCCAGCGGGTCGGAGAGCACGGACATCAGCACGACCACGAGCTGCACGTAGATCGTTCCCACGGCGGCCGCGGCCGCGAAGGGCAGGATGAGCGGAGCCAGGTCCCGGAGGGTGGCGCCGTCCAGCGAGGGGCGCAGCGACAGGTGAGCGCGGACGAGCACGATGGTCACGGCCAGGGCCGCGACCGCGGCAGGCACGGGGACGACGAAGAACGCCAGCAGGGTGGCCCCGGCAGCCACGAGGGCGACGATGCCGGCGACGGTCACCGCCTGGCGGATGAGCTCAAGGCCCGACACCCATCCGAGCCGCAGCCCGGCGGTCAGGGGAATTGCGTACGTCTGTTGCTGCACGGTCAGCGCGAGGCCCAGGCCGCCGATCGCCACCCCGGCCACCATCGTCTCGTCATACCCCGCGAGCAAGGAGAAGATCACTGCGACCACCGTGCCGACGGCGGTGAGTCCCAGCCGGATGCCGAGCAGGGTGCGCATCAGGGCATCCCGGCCGGCGCCCTCGCGGGTCGAGAACTCCCGGATCCCGATGTTGGTCATCCCGGCCTCCGAAAGCCCCCCGACGATGGTCACAAGCGACATCACGGTGATGTAGCGGCCGAAGTCGGTCACGCCCAGGTACCGGATCAGCACCGCCGCCGATCCGACGCTGAGCACGACGCCGGCGACGTAGCCGGCAACCCGGATCACGCCGCCGCGGATGACCCGCGGTCCGGCATCGCGAGAATCGAGAATGCCGGTGACCAAAAGGGAGGGGGCCTCCTCCGGCGCGCCCGGCTGGGGCGGGTCGCTCACACCGAAGGGTCGACCACCGGGTCGCGCCATGCCCACAGCATGCCGGTTCCGTCCGGACGGTCGATGAAGGGGACTACGTGGAACCCTGCGCGCTGCAATGCCGTGGTCGCCCGCAGGCGCGGGATACCGTCGTACTCGGAGTCCGGGTGGTACTCGGCAACGATGCACGTCGCGGTTAGACGCGCCATGCGCTGGTCCTCGAGGATGGGCCATTCCCCGCCCTCGATGTCGATCTTGATCACGTCCACGTCGCGCAGTTCCTCGAACACGTCGACCATCGGCACGCGTGTCGTCGCCTCAGACGCCTCGGAGGTGACGCGGGAGAGAGCAAACCCGCCATGGATCAGCTCGACGGCGCCATCCCGTGGGCCTGCCGCTACCTCGGCGAGCACCCAGCGGAGGGTGTTCTTGTCTACGGCAGCGCGGTGGACAGTGGCATTCGCCGGGTCGGGTTCGTAGGCGGTCAGCTCGCCCACGTCAAAGCGGCCGAAGGCGTAGGCGCCGAAGAGGCCGATGTTGCCGCCGAGGTCTGCCACGCGAAGGGGGTGGCCGATGCGGCCCAGGGAGGCCTCGACGGCGGGGGGCGGATCGTACTGGCGTTCGACGAAGACCTCATCGAAGGTGTGCAGGTCATCGGTCCCGTGCCGAACGCAGACGACAACGCCTGAGCCGCGGAGCCGGTAGGGGGTGGGACCCGGTGAGCGCCGACCCTGTCGTACCACGAAGGCCACCGGAGACCGGGTCCGCAGGGCGAGGCGCAGGAGGCCGAAGAGGCCCAGCAGACGGGTCTTCACCGCGCCGGATCCTCTGCAGAGGCGTGCCTGCCCCGATCTTTGAGCGTCCGGTCGTAGCTGTCCAGCGTTAACTCGGCCGTGTGGCGCCAGCTGAACTGTGCGGCTCGGCGCCTGCCCTTACCGATCAGGCGGGAGGCAAGGTCCTTGTCGGTCAATACCCGCTCAAGCGCACCGGCAAGACCGTTCACGTCGTCGGGCGACACGGTGAGGGCGGCATCGCCGACTACCTCTCCCACGGCCGAAACGTTCGAGCTCACTACCGGCAGACCTCGGCGCATCGCCTCCAGAGGCGGAAGGCCGAAGCCTTCGCTGCGTGAGGGAAACACGAAGCAACGCGCGAGTTCGTACATGCCTTCGACATCGGCGCGCGAGATCCATGGGACCAAAACGATGGCGTCCCTGATGCCCCGCTCGCTGATTCGCCGACGTAGAACCTGCTCGTGGGCAGTGGGGTGCCCGGAGATCACGAGCTGGGCTCCCGCCACTCGTTTGTGGACCTGCGGCATCGCGTCGATAGCCAGCTCGAGGTTCTTGTGTGACTTTTTTGCCGACGCTGCGCAGTACACGACCGGCCCGTCCCCGAGCGAGAACCGGCGGCGCAGCTCGCCCGCTGGCGTGGGGTCGGCTACTCCCGCGCTGAAGGACTGGGGCACGACATCTACTCGGTCGGCGGAGGTGCCGAACGCTGCGACCAGCTCGTCACGGGTCGCCGCCGATGGCGCGATGATCCGATCGCTCGCCCGCACAACCCGTGGAATCGCTGCCTTCCACAGGCGCGTCGTCGAGGCCGGCATGCTCTCGGGGTGGTGGTGCCAGATCAGGTCGTGGACGGTGACCACCGTGGCTGCCCGAGTCCGCAGGGGCCCAACCATCGCAAGGCTGTGAAGCACGTCGAGCCGACGTGAGCTAGCGAGGGCGCCTAGGAGCGTGAGCTCGGTCAAGGCCCGGGCGTAGCGCCGGCCTAGCAGCGGGTGAGTGACAATCTCGGCCGCTCCCGCTGTGGCCCAGCCTTCGCGGGCGAGCGCCGCGGCTCCGTCGCGGTTGGCGAAGACCGTGATAGCGACGTCAGGGCGTAGCTCGGCGATCTCGCCGACCAACGCTCTTGCGTAGACCTCGACGCCTCCCATCCCGGGCTCGAGGAACACCGCGTTGATCCCGAGGCGTTTGAGAGCGTTGTGGACCACAGCGCCGATTATCGTCTGTCTGGCAGGCTTCGGTGGTGCCCCCGGACCCACGCGTCACTACATGAATTTCGGGATTGATGCCCGTGCAGCGGCGGAGGTCCCCGCAGGGCGGGGCCGCTACGTCCGCGAGTTGTTGCGCCATCTCGCGACGCTGCCGGGGGACGACACGTGGGAACTGTTCGCGAGGACGCCTTGGGAGGAGCCCTCGCTCGACGGCCGCTTCCGCTGGCGACTGATCGACCTCCCCGACCCTGCTTGGCACCTGGCGGCCGGGCTGCGAGCGGGAGCCTGCGAAGCCTTCCTGTCGACCAACAGCTACCTCACAGCATGGGTGTGCCGTTGCCCCTGTGCGGTGGTCGTTCATGACCTCGTCACGTTCTACCCCGAGCACAAACCCCAGCGCCGCGCAGCGTGGATCGAGCGGGTCACCATTGACTGGGGAGTCCGGCGAGCGGCGTCGCTGATCGCAGTCTCCGAAGCCACGAGGAACGATCTGGTCGGCCGCCACCCTGAGGCTGGCTCGAAGGCCGTCGTGATCCCGCATGCGGCCGGCGGCCGCTTTCGTGCGGATCCTGGCCCAGACGACGCCGAGCTGCTGCGAGCGCTGGGCGTCGAGGAGCCGTTCGTGTTGAGCACGGGCACCCTCGAGCCGCGCAAGAACCTTGTGCGGCTGATCGAGGCGTTCGCTGGCCTTACGGCCGGCGACCGAACAGGTCACGAGCTGGTGCTTGCCGGGCCGACCGGGTGGGAGGTACAGCAGATCGTCAAGCGCGTGACTTCCCACCGTGATGTGGTCCGCACGGTCGGCCATGTCTCCGAGGACGAACTGGAGGCCCTGTATCGCCGCGCAGCGGTGTTCGCCTACCCCTCGCTCTACGAAGGGTTCGGCCTTCCCGTCCTCGAGGCTATGCAGAGCGGTACGCCGGTGCTGACCTCCAACCGGTCGAGCCTGCCCGAGGTGGCCGGTGATGCCGCCGTATATGTTGACCCTCTAAGCTCCGAGGAAATCCGATCGGCGCTGCAGGGGCTGCTCGTCGACAAGGGGCGACGGAAGGAGCTCAGTCGGCTCGGGGTCGACCGGGCAAGGCTCTTTGACTGGCGGTCCACCGCCCGAGCGACCAGGGATCTCCTCGTCCAGATCGCCGAACCGAGCTAAGGCCGGATCTCCTGGCGGTAGCCATCCTCGATCACCTCAAGGGAGCGCTCCACTGTGATCTGCGGGGCCCGTTCGGCGAACCATTCTCGGGTCGACGCGCGGAGCCGCTCGCCGGCCTCCAGCACGCGCTCGATGGCTTCGGCGAGCGCCTCCGGATCGGTCGACGGGGCAATGAAGCCGTTGCGGCCGGGTTCCACGAGTTCAGTGGCCGCGTTGTCAGGGTGGGCGACCACAACCGAAGGGGTTCCGAACGAGGCCGCCTGGACAACGACCTGCCCGTACCCCTCCCGCACGGACGGCAACAGCAGGCAGGCGGACGTGCCGAGCTCACGTTCCAGTTCCTCCTGGCCCACGAACCCGGGCATCCGAACGACGTCCTCGAGACCGAGCTCCGAAACGAGCGCCTCCAGGTCTTGCCGTATTGGGCCTTGCCCCAGGATGGTGGCCGTGACCTCCTCGCGTCGCAGGCGGATCGACGCAACCACCGGAGGGATCGACAGGGGGCGCTTCTCTGCGATCAGCCGACCGGCAAACAGGACCGATGGGCGTACCGAACCGACAGGCGCCCGCGGTTCGACCGGTCCCGACCACTCCCCGGGAAGGACTGTCACCTCGCCCCGCAACCCCTCTTCGACCAGCCGCCGGGCGTGGAGCCGGGAGAAGGTGAAGGCCCGAGCAGTTGCCCGGACGCACACTGCTTGCACCACCCAGCCGATCGAGCCGGTCAAGCGGCCGACGTACTGAACCCAGTAGGCACGGGTCCAGACTTCGTGCCAGTCGACGATCACCGGCGGTCCACCGGCCAGTCGCACCAAGACCGCGGCGAGCAGGGGGAAGTAGGGAAACGAGGCTGTGTGGATCACGTCGTAGCGGTGGCGATGTCGGAGGAGGTGTCCGAGGACCCCGAGCCCGAAGCGAACTGGTGGCAGCATGGCCCGTGACCCGTCTTGCGAGTACAACTCGTCGTCACCCGCGAGAGCCACCACCCGCGAACCGGCAGGACCGTCCGGAAGCTCGCCCGCAGGCCACTGGCGCCGGGTGATGTAGGTGACCTCGTGCCCGTCGGCAAGCTGCTCGGCGACGTCCCGGTACCACCGCTCGGCCCCCCCAACGGTGTGGGGGAACAGGCAGTCGTAGATCACGGCAATCCTCACTATGGGGCCGCTGGGCTTCGTTTCAGCACGACCGCCACGTTATTGGCCCCACGCGTATGCATGCGATGCCCGCGTGGCCGAATGCCTGAGTAGAGTTCGGTCGCGACTACCGGTTCAGTTGTGGGTTTCTGATTCGGTAGCTCTTCATGTCTTCTGCGCTAGAGAAACCGGCCCCCGTTCAGCTGCCCGCTGAACCGACGCTCGATATCTCGGTCGTGATCCCCTGCCTCAACGAGGCTGAGACGATAGCCACCTGCGTCACGAAGTCGCTTGAGTCCATCGATCGTCTCGGTTTGACCGGGGAGGTCGTGGTAGCGGACAACGGGTCGACAGA
>JBPCPM010000119.1:0-8562 GCA_050999155.1 Solirubrobacterales bacterium | reverse complement strand
ATCTCGTGGCGGCCCATGCCGCTCAGCGCGCCGTTGAGGAAGATGTTCTCGCGGCCGGAGAACTCCCGGCCGAAGCCGGCCCCGAGCTCGATCAGGGTGGCCACGCGCCCGCCGCACTCGGCCTGGCCGCTGTCGAGCGGCACGATGCCGGCGAGCACCCGCAGGGTCGACGTCTTGCCCGCACCGTTGCGGCCGATGATGCCCACGGCCTCGCCGGGATCGATCGCGAGGTCGACGTCGCGCACGGCCCACACCTCACGGGCCGGCTCCGAGCGCCGCACCACGAGCTCCTTGAGGGTGCGCGACCGGTCCCCGGCCAGCGAGAACCGCCGGGTCGCTCCCTCCAGCACGATCGCGCCCTTGCGGATCGATGCGTCTGCCCGTTCGGGACTCACAACACCACCGCCAGCTCGCGCTGCAGCCGCCGGAAGGCCAGGAGCCCGGCGCTCAGCGCGAGCGCGCCGACGCCCAGCACGTACAGCAGGTGGGCGGCGTCGGGGAACCGACCGAGGAAGATCACGTCGCGAGTGGCCTCGATGGCCGGGGTGACGGGGTTGGCCCAGCGCAACAGGTCGGCGACCAGGGGGTGGCTTTCCGCCCCGGGCAGGTCGTCGATGCGAAAGAAGATCGGCGTCACGAAGAACCACGGAAGCAGCACCGCGGTGAGCACCGGCTCCACGTCGCGGTAGTAGGCGTGCAGGACCGAGACGAGCAGGCTGAGCCCCAGCACCAGCGCGAACAGGCCCACGACCAGCAGCGGCAGCACCAGCAGCGGAGAGCCGGCCGTTCCGCGGATGGCCAGCGCCGGTGGCAACAGCAACACCAACATGATCAGGAAGGTCAGCAGCTGCACGGTGGCCACGGCGCCGGGGACGATCTCCCGGGGGAACCGCACCTTGCGCACCAGCGCCGCTTGGCGGACCAGGCACGGCGCGGCGGCCTGCAGAGCTTGGGAGAAGAACACCCAGACCACGAGCCCGACGAGCAGGAACAACGGGTAGTCGGGGATGTCTCCGAAGAACCGCAGCATCACGCTGAACACGAGCGTGTAGGCCCCCATCAACACCAGCGGGTTGACGAGGTACCAGACGACCCCGAGGGCGGACCCCTTGTACTTCTGGCGCAGCTCGCGCCGCACCATCTGTTCGAACAGGTAGCGGTAGCGCACGGGTGGATTATGGGGGGCGGGCGGTCAGGAACCCTCGTCGTCGGCTATCGCGTCCATGTCCGACTTCATCAGCGCGCGCAGGACGTCGTGGGGAAATATCCCAGTGACCAGGAGGCCGGCGACGTACAGGAGTGGAGACACAACGACCAGCGGGGAGCTTGGCGCGATGACCAACAAGATCGCAAAAGCCGGGCCCGCGGCAACGAGAGCCCGGATACTCACGCCAGGGTCCAGGCTGTGGGGGGTCCTCCTGCTCAACAGCACGAGGTACAATCCTGCCAGCCCCAGCTCCGTGGCCGTCGTGGCGGCTGCGGCGCCGATCGCCCCGAACGGGGGGATCAGGGCGAATGAGAGGACCAGGGCGATCACCAGGGCGGTGAGGTTGGCGAGCAGGATCGTGCGGTGCTCGCGGAGGGCGAGCATGGCGAACGTGAGCGTGGCGAAGAGGAATGTCCCGACGAGCGCACCACCAAGAATCCGTAGGGCGTTGACCGAGACGGAGAACCCGTCGCCTGCAATGACGAAGACCGCGATATCAGCGAACGCGACCAATGTCACAGCGATGCCGAGGCCGATTGCAACCGAGACCTCGACCATGCGCTGGACGGCCGACCGGAACCGCTCCGGGTTGTTGCCGGCCGCGCGGGCGAGAATTGGGAAGGCCGTTCCGGCGACGAGCCACGGCACGCCCGTGAGAATCTCGACGATGCGGAAAGAAACGCTGAAAAAGCCGGTCTCGGACTCGTTTGAGAGCAGGGACATCAGCAAGATCTCGACTTTGAAGTACAAGATCCCGAGAGCAGTGGCCACGGCGTAGGGAACGGAGTCGCGGAGCAGCGCCCACCAACGCGCAAGGTTGAACGAGGGGCGGTATGAAATCTTGTTGGCGGCGACCATCACTGCCATCACGGATCCTGTGACGGCAGCGGCCACCGTGATCCCGAAGAACGGCAGCAGTCCTGCGCCGCCGATGACCAGCGCGACGATGGCAGCGGTCGTAACGCCTTGGCGAGCGAAATCGATCGCTGTGACCCACCCGAAACGGAGCTCAGCCTGGAGGGGTATCAGGGCGATCCCGAACGGGACCCCGAGCAGCAGTCCGAGGCACCCGAGCAGCGTTCCGGTGACCATCACGTCGGTGTAGCCGGCCGCGAGCGCGAACCCAACGGCGATGGCGGATGCAAGGGCCGTTAGCGCCAGCCGGAGGCCGAACACGGTGCTCAGAAGATTGAGACGCTCGTGCGTGGCAGATGTCGTGTACTCGCGGATCGCGACGTTCATGATCCCGAGCTCGGTGAGCCCGGTCACGACGAAGATCAGCGAGTTGATCGTGAATAGGCGACCGAAGTCGATGCCTCCGAGGTGGCGGATCTGGAGCGGAGCCGCAACGACTCCGAGCAGGATTCCCACCGCATAGCCGGTGGACCGCAGCACCCCGCCTCGGATGACAGACCCGCCGGCGGCTGGCTTGTCCAGCAGATCGAGATCCTCAACCGGCTCGGCGGCGGAGGCGTCCGTTCGTCCATTGTTCATTCGGGCTGACGCACATTGTCGAGGCGAGGACTGATACCCGGGGGGGCCGAGTTGCTCATGAACCCAGCGAGTATCCTGCCCAGATGAGACTTTCGTTGCGTGAACGCTTCGAGATCGCCGCGCGCGAGGTCGTAGGTTTTGCCCCCGGCCCCCGCGTCGGAGCTGCCCAAGCGGAGCACTCGATGATCTTCTCAGCGCAAGACGATGTCGGGCCATCACCGAGGCTATTGGACTTGGCTCTAGCGGCAGCTTCCCACGCTCGCGAGACGCCTCTCGTCGGACTGGCCGACCGGATAGATAAAGGTGTCCGGTATCCGGAAGTGTGGCCCGGGGAGCACTACCGCCTGCTCGCTGGCCTGGTGCGCGCGACGCAAGCCAAATCAGTGATAGAGATAGGCACGGCGACCGGACTGTCGTCGTTGGCAATGCTCGATGCCATGTCGGCGCGAGGGGGTCTGGTCACATTCGACATCATCGACTGGCGGGATTACCCCGGCCACGTCCTGACCGACGAGGATTTCGAGGACGGACGGCTCATGCAGATTCTCGACGACGTGAGTGATCCTATGGTGTCTTCGAAATACGTCGAGCTGTTCGGCGACGTCGATCTGGTGTTTCTCGATGCAAAGAAGGACGGTCTCCAAGAACTCGCAATCCTGAGGTTCCTTGACTCCTTGGATTTCAGGAACGCTCCGGTGCTCGTTCTCGACGACATCCGCGTATGGAAGATGCTTTCAGTGTGGCGGGGCATCCAGCGCCCGAAGTTCGACGTTACATCGCTGGGGCATTGGTCGGGCACAGGGTTGGTTGACTATTCGGCCGAGAGCTGAGCTAACGAGGAACTCGAAGGGCCGAGGCGTCGATCTCGCAGACTTCCCGCGCTATCCGGAAACATTGCTGACCAGCACGGTGGTCTGTGCGAACGGAATCGGTCTCGGTCGCACACTTTGGCGACGAGCTCCAAGCGGCTCCGAGGCCTCATCTCGACCACTTGGCCCGGAAGTGCGCCCGGTTGCGGCGGTGAATGCGAAATAGCCGTTCGCTCTTGCCCGACCATTGGATTGTGCGCAGGTGGTGTCGGCGGGCGGAGATCTGGAAATCGTGGTCGACCCCGATACCCCCCACGGTCACGGTCTTGAGGCCGAGTGTCCGCTTGGCGGCGACGCAGTAGTCGACCTCCTCGAAGCTGGCGGGGGCGTACGCCTCGTCGAATCCGTCCAAGCGCTCCCACGTCTCGCGGCGGGTCATGAACAGGTATCCGACGGCGCTGTCGCATTCGACGGTTTCCCCGGGGTCCAGGCTCCCGGCATCGACGAACGACCGGTGCCTTCCGGCGTCGATGTCCCAGTAACTGCCCCCGGGGCTCGCCACCCCCGTAGCAAGGTCTGCTTCCAGGGCGTCGGCGAGGAACTGGAGGGAGCGCTCGCCGAGTACCGCATCGTCGTTGACGAAACACAGGTAGTCGCCGGTGGCCGCCCGCCCTGCGGAGTTCCATCCCGGCGCCACCCCGGTGTTCACCGGGAGCGAGACGGTCCGAGCGCCGGAGGGTAGCCCTGCCGCCCGTGCATCAATCCCGTTGAGGGCGACGATGAGCTCACCGGGACGGTTGCCGAGCGCCGTGGGGATGCTCTCAGCCAGGGTCGCGATATTGGGGGCGCCGTGGGACCGGTAGACGGCGACGCAGGCGGAGATCACAGGGCCGTGGGGGTCACGAGCCCGACATGCCCAACTCGCCCAAAAAACGCTCGGCGGCGGCGATGGTTGAGTTCGACCTAGCCCAGGCGATCGAGGCGTGCTGGAGTGCGGCGTACTCCGTCGGGCTCATCGATCGCAAACGGCGCATCAGCGGCTCGACGTCGGAGTAGGGAACGCAGTTCGTTGCGTCCAGACCGTACGGAGCGCATCGCGGCGGCTTCTGGTCGAGATCGCGAAAGCACGGAACGCAGCCGGCGGCGGCTTGCTCGTAGTGGCGCAGTGCATCCCACCCGGCCCGCTTGAGGGTAATTCCGAACTGCGACCGACGGAGATCCGCGATGTACTCGTCGGCGCTCTCGAAGGGGTAGTGCTCGACGGAGACCCCGCGGCCGTCTCGCATTTCGGGATCGACGATGTCGCGGGCCAGCAGCTGGTCTTTTTCCGGAGGGGTCGCCACGATCTCATCGGGCGGGATCGAGATCGATACGGGGCGAACGGCTTTCATCAGGCCCAACCGGCGGGCGATCTGCGGCGGCAACATGAGGTACGCGCGTGTCCAGTAGGAGAATTCCGAGATCTCGCGCTTGAAGTAGGTGGCGTTCTTGGCCCGGGGCAGAAACCACCATGAGCGGCACCGCCACCATTTGCCCGCGTAGGGGTACATCTCCCGCCGGTCGGCTCCGTCGATGACCGCGACTCTCGTGGAAGGCAGGCCCGCGAGTTGCGGGCCGAGCTGGGCGAAGATGCCAAAGCTTCGCCAGATGTCCGAGAAGACAACGAGGTCGAACTCGCCCTCGGCCGCCCGCTCCACCGCCCGGTGACGATCGACCGGGAGTTCGGTCATCTTGCCGTATAGGGTGGCTCCGCGACCACGCAGCCGAGCCCGACGTTCATCGGGGTAGTCTCGGTACATCGGGTCCGCCCGCGGGAGGTCTACGACGTCGGCCCCGAACTTCTCCCGAAGTCCGTGGAGGATGCCGTCCGCGACGTAGTCTTCGACGTTCAGAGTAAGAAAGAAAATGGATGGCATCGGTCGAGCAGGTAGCAACGTGACGGGTGTCGCAACGGGAACAACCCGATGACGCGTCGTGCATTCGCCACGCTCGGAGCGGGTCGGCAGTCTACCCTCCTGCGCGTTTCTGGCCCGAGCTTTGCGCGTTATTGCCAGCGGTGGGGCTACGACTACTTCGCGTGCTCCTGGCCGGTCGACTTTTCGCGACCCGTCGCGTGGAGCAAGATCGCGCTCCTCAGGGCCCTGCTCGACTCCTACGACACCGTTGTATGGATGGACGCCGACGCCGTCATCGTCGACCATGGCACCGATATCGGCACCGAAACTGACAATTGCCACTTCCTGTCGCTTGTCGAGCATGAAGTGGAGGGGAAACGCAATCCCAACACGGGTGTGGTCCTCCTGCGCAGCTGTGACGAGGCCCGTGACTTCCTGGATCAGGTGTGGGAGAAGGCCGAGTATCTCCACCACCGCTGGTGGGAACAGGCGGCCGTCATGGATGTGCTCGGCTACGACGTGGACTCCGGCGAGATTGTCGGCGATTCACCGCATCGCAGTGGGGTGGCGTGGCTGTCCAAGCGCTGGAACAGCATCCCTGACGACCCGGTGCGCAACCCCTATGTCCGTCACTATCCGGGGTGGACGGTGAGCCGGCGGCTTGCCTACATGACGCGAGACGCTCTCAGGTTCAGAGCCGGTCCGCCGCAGACCTAGTGTTTGTCGCCGAGGGCGCGCGCATAGGAGGCAAGCGTTCCCTCTGCGCAGCGATCCCAGCTGAAATGTGCCGCCTGGGCGGGCCCAGCGGCCGCCAGCCTCTGAGCTTCCACGTCGTCGTCGAGCAGTCGATCGACAGTGGATGCAATGGCAGTGACATCGCGGGGATCGAAGTACGCGGCTGCCTCGCCGCCGACCTCAGGCAGCGACGACGTGTCCGAGCAGGCCACCGGCACGCCGCGGGCCAACGCCTCTACGACGGGGAGACCGAATCCCTCATATAGCGACGGAAACACGACGCACCGCGCAGTGGCATACAGGGCCTCGATGCTGTCGTCATCGATCCACCCGGGGAATCGGACTCTGTCGCCGATTCCCAGCTCGGCAGCCAGCGCCTTCAGGACGTGTTCGTGCGGCGTCGGGTAGCCGGGGACGACGAGCATCGGGTTGGTTGTGGTCTTGAGCTGGGCGAACGCCCGTAGAAGCCTGGCGAGGTTCTTGTGCGGTCTCTTGGCCGACGGGCTGAAAATCACCGGGTTCGTGCCCAGGTCGTACCTCGCGCGAACGGAATCGCCCGAGGGAGGAGCTGCGGGGGCGAGGTGACCTCCGCCGTTGTGGACGACGTCCACCCGTTCCGGGTTGACGCCGTTGGCAGTGAGGTCATTCTTCGTAGCCTTGGAGATCGCAATGACCCGATCCGCGCGCCGCGCTGCACTAGGCACGAGCATGCGCATGCCGATGCGCATGAGTCGCGAGTGCGCCTCCGGGTGGTGGAGGAAGATCAGGTCGTGCACTGTCACCACGCGGGCCATCGGGGCGAACCCGGGTCCTGTGCTCGCGATGCTATGGAGCACGTCCACTCCCAGCCGCGCAGCGGCGCGGGGCACGAGACCCTGATCGGCCACGACCCATCCCACCCGGTTCGGGGGTGCGCGCACCTCAACAATCTCGGTGCCGGCAAGCCACGGTTCGCCGACCATCGCCCGCTCCGCTTGGCGGTTCAGAAACACTGTGAAACGGGTTTCCGGAGCCGCGTCCCGGAGCGCGGGCACGAGGCCGCGAGCGTAGATCTCCATGCCGCCGATACTCCCGGGGACCAGGAACACCAAGTTGAGGCCAACGTGTCTTCCCGCGAGGGTCATGGACGCAAGGATGTCGGACGCAGTCCCCTAGGGTGCGCTTGGTAGACCCCAACCGCCACTCGATGGAGCGAGAACGACCGTGAGCCGGACATTCGGAATCGATGCTCGAGCTGCCGTGGAGGTGCCGGCTGGCCGGGGTCGCTACGTCAGGGAGCTGCTCCGACACCTAGCCAAGCTGCCTGGAGACGACCGGTGGGTTCTGTTCGCGCGCAAGCGGTGGGAAGAGCAGTCGCTCGACGACCGTTTCAGTTGGCGACTACACGACCTTCCTGACCCCGCATGGCACCTCGCGGCTGGCCTAGGGGCCGCTGGTTGCGATGCGTTTCTCTCGACCAATAGTTATCTCACCAGTTGGGTGTGCCGCAGCCCGTGTGCGGTCGTGGTGTACGACATGATCGCCTTTCGGCCCGAGTACGAACCGCAGCGTCGAGCGGCCGTGATCGAACGGGCGACGATTCGATTGGGGCTTCGTAGGGCGTCAGCGTTGCTCGCGATCTCTCAAGCGACGCGAGACGATCTGGTCGACTTGTACCCTGCCACCGCAGCGAAAACAGTCGTGGTCCCCCTCGCCGCCGACCGCCGCTTCTCGCCTGAACGTCGCCCATCTGATGATGCGGTGCTGCATGGCCTTGGGGTGCGATTTCCCTACGTGCTGAGTACAGGGACTCTGGAGCCTCGAAAGAACCTAGTTCGGCTGATCGAGGCATTCGCTTCGCTGTCTCCGGTCGACCGAATGGGACATCGGCTCGTGGTTGCCGGGCCCGAGGGCTGGGAGGTTCAGCCGATTTTGGATCGTGCGAAGTCCCACGCGGGAGTTGTGCTGACGCTTGGCAGGGTGTCCGAGGAGCAGCTCGAGGTTCTCTACCGGCGCGCCGGTGTGCTCGCGTACCCTTCGCTATATGAGGGGTTCGGTCTTCCCGTGCTTGAGGCGATGCAAAGTGGCGCGCCAGTCCTTACGTCCGACCGGTCCAGCCTCCCGGAGGTTGCTGGCGATTGCGCCGTCTACGTAGACCCATCGGAGATCCGACAGATCTCTGCTGCGTTACGGAGGCTGTTGACTGATCATCCTCAGCGGGCCCGCATGGCCGCTCTTGGTCTCGCGCGAGCCCAGCAGTTCGATTGGGCGGTCACGGCGAGGGCGACGCGTGACATCCTGGCCCAGATCTCCGACTCCCCCGCACCCGGTTCCGACCGGACACCGATTTAGACACGGAGGTGTCAGGTGTCGGCAACAGGGGAGGACGGGGTGCAGGCGAGCGAGGAGGGCGAGGGCGAGGGCGACCACCGCGCCGGACGCG
>JBPCPM010000075.1:0-20603 GCA_050999155.1 Solirubrobacterales bacterium | reverse complement strand
CGAGTGACGATCGTGTCGAGCGCCTCGGTCGCGTTGTCCTTCGACGTGCGCATGCGCCTGCGCAGCGCACGGAGCTCGAGTTCGCCGCCGGCGCTCGTGAGCACGACGAGCATCTCGAACCCGGTGGCCGAGAGGCCGTCGACACCGAGCTGCCCGGTCAGCCGGCGGGTCAGGTGGGCGTCGGCGCGCCGCAGCGCCTCGAGCGCCCGGTGGGCCAATGGATCGGTGACCGCCAGCTGTCGACCTTCGGAACTCACCCGTCGTCAATCTAGGGCTCGACCCGGACGGCACCATGCCGGCGCCGCGACACGAGGACGGCCGTGCGCCTGTCGGATAGCCTGCCCCGTTCCGCGAGTCAGGAGGCAGACCATGAGCGATCAGCACTGGGGTACCGAGACCGAGAAGGCCGTCGAGAACTTCCCTGTATCGGGAGCGACGATCCCCGTGCCGGTCGTCCGGATGCTCGGCCAGGTCAAGGCAGCGGCCGCCCGGGCCAACATGGCCGTCGGGGAGCTCGACTCCGATCTCGGCGAGAAGATCGCCTCCGCCGCCGACGCGGTGGCCGCTGGGGACTACGACGACCAGTTTCCCGTCGACGTGTTCCAGACGGGGTCGGGGACGTCGTCGAACATGAACGCCAACGAGGTGATCGCCGATCTCGC
This sequence comes from Solirubrobacterales bacterium, assembly GCA_050999155.1. Lineage (GTDB taxonomy): Bacteria > Actinomycetota > Thermoleophilia > Solirubrobacterales > 70-9 > JBPCPM01. Next base: position 19,941 of record JBPCPM010000075.1, on the reverse strand, counting down.
CGGGGGCGACGCCCATCCCAACGACCACGTGAACATGGGCCAGTCGTCGAACGACGTCTTCCCCTCGTCGGTCCACCTGGCCGCCCTGGGCGAGGCCGTCAATGCCCTGCTGCCTGCGCTGGACAGCCTCGCCGAGGCGCTGGCCAAGCGGGCCGACGACTTCGCCGACGAGGTCAAGACAGGGCGCACCCATCTGATGGACGCCGTCCCGGTCACCCTCGGTCAGGAGTTCTCCGGGTACGCCGCCCAGGTCCGCCTCGGAGCCGACCGCGTCCGCGGCACGCTGGAGCGCGTCGGGCAGATCCCGCTCGGCGGGACGGCCACCGGCACCGGGATCAACACCCACCCCGAGTTCGCCGCCAAGGCGCGCGAGGCGCTGCGAGAGGCCACGGGGCTCGAGCAGATCAGCGGCCCGGCCGACCCCTTCGAGGCTCAGGGCAACCGCGACGCGCTCGTCGAGCTTTCGGGTGCGCTGAAGGTCGTCGCCGTCTCGCTGACCAAGATCGCCAACGACATCGCCCTCATGAACGGTGGCCCCCGATGCGGGTTCGCCGAGATCCAGCTCCCCGAGCTGCAGAAGGGCTCGTCGATCATGCCGGGCAAGGTCAACCCGGTCATCTGCGAAACCGTGCTGCAGGTCGGCTGCCAGGTGATCGGCAACGACGCGGCGATCACCATGGCCGGAAGCCAGGGCCAGTTCGAGCTCAACGTCCGCGTGCCGCTGATCGCCCGCAACCTGCTCGACTCGATCCGGATCCTCGCGAGCTCCAGCCGCCTGTTCGAGGACAAGGTCGTCCGCGACCTGACCGCCAACAGCGAACAGCTCCGCGAGCACGCCGAGAACACGCTCGCCACGGCCACCGCGCTGAACCCCTACATCGGGTACGACAAGGCGACGGAGATCGTCAAGGACGCGGCCTCCTCGGGCCGGCCGATCCGCGAGGTCGCGCGCGACCATGGCGTCGAGGAGGACACCCTCGACGAGGCGCTGGACCTGGTCGGCATGGCCAAGCCCCACGCCGGGCGCTGACGGTCAGCCGGACGCGTCGCGACCGGAGCGCACGGCCCGGTCGCGCGCGGCCGACCCGCCGTCGGCCTCGGGCTGCACCACGATGCCATGGTCGGTCTCGCGCATTCCCAGCTCGAAGGCGGCGCCGCGGGCGACGACGAGCGTGGTCGCGGGCTCACCCCGGCGCTCGACGTACAGCTCGAGGTTGGAGATCGAGCAGTTGAGCACGTGGTGCTCCGAGCCGTCCGGATCGGCGTAGCGCCAGGCGACCGTGTCCTTGCGCGACGCGGTGGCCGTCCCACGGACGCTGACCCCCCGCCCCGCGAAGGCAAAGCGCGCGCCGCCGGGCCCCTCGGAGATCTCGGTGGAGCGTGTGCGCCCGACTCCGCCCAGCCGGTGCCGGCGCCCGTCCAGGCACAGCACGCCGTTGGCCACCCACGGGGAGGTGACGGGCCCCAGGGCGATCCGGCCGGCCGACATATCGAACCACGTGTCCTGGGGGCGATCGGCGAACGCGGTCCCGTGCATCCAGATCCAGCGCTCGGCATGCTCGGCGCCCCAGTTGTGGCCGACCATGCCGCGCCAGCCGCTGACGTCGAGCCGGCGATCGCCGATACGCACCCGGCCGGTGAACGTTGCGCCCGGGTGGGGGCTCATCAACTTCGTCCGAGGAACCGGTGCCCGGTACATCCACGACGACGGCAGGTGGTGAAGCGGCGCATCGGAGCCGTCGATCGACAGATCCCACTCGGCGTCGAGCGAGCGTGTGCGCAGGGCGCCCGCGGCGTGCGAGGGGGTGAGCGTCGAGTCCCCGACGGTGATGTACCCGCCCTCGGGCGCCGAGAGCGCCGAGGCGGGTTGCGTACCCTTGGAGGCCACGGGGCCGCCGGACTCCGCGTCGAAGAAGGTGAACCACACGGACGCGGTCGGCTCGGCCCCCGGACGCTTGTGAACCGTGTGCCGAATCCACAGCCCCTGACCCCCTCCCGGCGGGCACGCCTTCAGATAGAAGCTCTCGTAGTGCCCGTCGGAGGGCTCGACGGTCAGAAAGCGGGCGCTGGTCGTAGGGTCGGGCATCGTGCTCGCCGACCGGCTCGGGTCGGGGGCGGGAAGCTAGCAGCGCAGCCGCCCGCCCCCGTGGGTGGCCGCCCGTGAGCGAGGAGGACCCCGCCACGCCGCTGCGGTCCGGCCCCCTGATCGGCGCCGCCATGGCCGTCGTGGTGATCTTCGCCGTCGCGATGATGCTCGCCGGAAGCAGCGGCAGGGGTGCACGGCCGCCCGCCGTGGCCACCGAACCGCAGGCGACGTTGCCCGACGTCGACCCGGGGGCGTTCGCCGGCGACCGGCTCGAGCGGTTCGAACGGCTGGCGGCCATCGGCAACTCGCACGTGCTCTACGCCCTCACCCCCGGGGGAGCCGAGGCCGGCGCCCGGCGGACGGCACGATTCCGCGAGACGTTCGAGAAGGCAGCAGACCGCACGGGGCAGGACGCGGACACCCTCGAGGCGATGGCCATGCTCGAGAGCGCCGGCCGTCCCGAGGTGATCGCCGGCGACGACCCCAAGGCCGCGAGCGGGCTGATGCAGATCCTTCCCGAAACCGGGAGCGGGCTGCTGGGCATGCGGGTCGACCTCGGGCGCAGCCAGTCGCTGACCCGCAGCATCGCCCGAAACCGGCGCAAGGGCCGTTCACGCACCGTCAAACGCCTGCAGGCCAAGCGACGGCGCGTCGACGAGCGATTCGATCCGGCAAAAGCGGCCACGGCGGCGGGCCGGTACCTGCGGATCGCCCGGGACCGTTTCGGCCGCCAGGATCTCGCCGCCGTCTCCTACCACATGGGCATGGGCAACCTTGAGAACGTGATCTCGGCCTTCGTCCGGCCGGGCGATGCCTCGGGGCCGATCGGCGAGGTTGTCGACCGCCACGACCTCAGCTGGGGGCAGATCTTCTTCGCCACCACGCCGCGCCGCAACGCGCGGGCCCACCGGATCCTGCGCAAGCTGTCCGACGACTCGGCCACCTACTACTGGCGGGTGCTGGCCGCCGCCCAGATCATGACCCTGCTCCGCGACGACACCGACGAGCTGCGACAGCTAAGCAGGCTGCACAGAAACAAGTCGACGGCCGAGGAGGTCTTCCATCCACCGTCGACGACCGATGCCTTCGCCGACCCGCAGGAGCTCGCCGCAGCGTGGGACGACGGCGAGCTGGTCCCGGTGCCGGACAACCCGAAGCTCGGGCTGCGCCGCTCCTCGCAGATGGGGGAGTTGGCCGGACGTCTCGACCAGTCGCGGCGGCTGTACCGGGGGCTGCGGCCGGCGGCGCTGGCCGTGTTGCTCTACATCGCCCGCGAGGTCCGCCTGACCACCGGACGACCGGAGTCGCTGGTGGTGACCAGTTCGGTGCGCGACCGTCGCTACCAGGCGCTGCTGGTCCGGCGCACCGCCGAGGCGACCCGTGGGTACTCGCTGCACACGACCGGCTGGTCGTTCGACATCCGGCGCTCGTACCGCAGCCGCGCCCAGGGCCGGGCGTTCCAGGCCGTGCTCGACCGGCTGAAGTCCCAGGCGGTGCTGGACTTCGCGCCCGAGCCCGGAGCGATCCACGTCACCGTCTCCGACGAAGGGGCGCGCTTTCTGCCCCTGCTCGACGACGAGTAGCCGATCAGCCGGTGTGCTTGACGGTGAGCACGTCGCCGTCGCTCACCACGTAGTCGCGGCCCTCCAGGCGCAGCGTGCCGGCGTCGCGGGCCGGGCCGTAGCCGCCCGCCCCGACGAGGTCCTCCCAGCCAATGACCTCCGCCCGCACGAAGCCCTGCTGGATGTCGGTGTGGATCCGGCCTGCCGCGTGCCACGCAGTCGAGCCGCGGCGCAGGCTCCAGGCGCGCGCCTCGTTGTCGCGCCCGGCAGTGAAGAACGAGATCAGCTCGAGCAGGTCCCAGGCACCCCGGACCACCCGCTCCAAGCCCGAGCGCTCGAGGCCCAGCTCCGAGCGCATGGCCTCGGCGTCGGCGTCGTCGAGCTCGGAGAGCTCGGCCTCCAGGCGCGCGCTGACGGCGACCGCCCAGGCGCCGTGGCGCTCGGCGTGGGCGGTGACCACGGCCGGGACCTCGGCGTCGCCCTCGTCGACGTTGGCCACGTACAGGACCGGCTTGGAGGTCAGGGGCTGGAGCTGGCGCATCGCGTCCGGAGCGTCCTCGGGGACGGGCACCGTGCGGGCCGGGCGCCCGGCGCCCAGCGCCTCGACGAGCTGCTCGAGCCACTCACGCTCGGCCACCGCCGCCGGATCGAGGCCCCGAGCCTGCTTGACCACCCGCTCCATCCGCCGTTCGGCCTGCTCGAGGTCCGCATACAGCAGCTCGGCCTCGATGGTCTCCAGGTCGCGGGCCGCGTCGACCTCGCCTTCGGGGTGCACGACCTGGGAATCGCCGTGGGCGCGGACGACGTGGCAGATGGCGTCGGTCTCGCGGATGTTCGCCAGGAACTGGTTGCCGAGTCCTTCGCCTTCGCTGGCCCCGCGGACCAGGCCCGCGATGTCGTGGAAGTGGATCGTCTCGTGGACGATGCTGCTCGCCGAGACCGTGGCGGCGACCGTGTCGATCCGCTCGTCGGGCACGGCGACCACCGCGATGTTGGGCTCGACCGTGGTGAAGGGGTAGTTGGCGGCCTCGGCCCCCGCCTGGGTCAGGGCATTGAACAGCGACGATTTTCCGGCGTTCGGCATGCCGACGATGCCGATCTTCATGCCCGGCCCGCCTGGTGGGGGGGCTGCTCGGCGGCTGCCGGCGGCATGGGCTCTGGCGGCGCCGCGGCATCGTCGACCGCCTTGCGGCCGACTCCCCCGATCACCGACCCGACGACGGCGCCCACCGCGATGTCCGACGGGAAGTGGACACCCAGGTACACGCGTGAGAGGGCCATGGCGCCCGCAGGCCCGTAGATCCAGGTGCCTCCCACCAGCGGGGCGAGCACGCGGGCGGCCGCGACCGACGAGCCGGCGTGCGAGCTGGGGAAGCTCAGGCCGGAGATCGTGCCGACGAGGGGCGGGAGGTTGGCGATCACGGGCCGGCGCCGGCGGATCGTCTGCTTGATCGTCGTGCAGGTGACCTGGGCGATGAGAATCGTGCCCGAGGCCCGAAGCCACCCGCCGCGCCGCTGGTTGTCGACCGCCGCGCCCGCCAGGGCCACGGCGTGCCAGACGGTCGCGTTCTCACCGAGCGCGGAAAAGCGGCGGACGATCGGCACCACGTCGGCGCCGGTGGCTCGGGAGCGGATTGCCGTGAACAGCGCCGCGTCGGCCTCGGCGATCGCCGCGCGCACGCCTGCTGCCCGGCGCAGCCCGAGGACGTGCCGGCGCGGATGCATCGCGCGGCGGCCGGTCACGCTGGCGCCGGCCAGGGCGCGGACGACCGGGTGGCGCTGCTTGCGTGGGGTCAGCGAGAGGCGCATGGGGCCGGGCAGTCTACGGCGGCGGCGGAGCCCCGGCCGCCGGGCCGGCCCAGTGCCGCAGCTGCCCTCGGCCTTCGCCACACTGCCCCCGTGGCCGCCCAGACCATCGCCTTGATCTGCAACCCGCAGGCCGGAGACGGCCCGTCGACCGGCGAGCTTCACGAGCTGCTCGGCCAGGCGGGGGCGGATGTCCGGGCCTTCACGCCCGACAGCCTTCCGGAGGCCGTCGAGTGGGGTCCGCAACGGTTCGTCGCGGCCGGCGGGGACGGCACGCTGGGACCGGCGGCGCAGGCAGCGTCGCAGGCCGATGCCGAGCTTGCGGTCCTGCCCGTGGGCACGGCCAACAACTTCGCGCTGGCCCTCGGAGTGCCGGCAGACCTCCAGACCGCCGGCCGGATCGCCACCCAGGGAACCGAGCTGCGGCCGATGGATCTCGGGTACGCCGGCGAGCGCCCCTTCGTCAACCTCGCGAGCGCCGGGCTCGCGGTGCCAGCCGCGCGGCGAGCGTCGTCGTTCAAGCGGCTGCTCGGCTCGCGCGCGTACGCCGTGGGCGCCCTGATGGTCGCTGTCTCCGAGGCGCCGACCGAGTGCGACGTGTACGTGGACGGCAAACCGTTCTTCTCTGGGGGCGCGTGGCAGGTCATGGTCGCGGTCACCGGGGCGTTCGGGGCCGGCCAGCAGCTGGCCGTGGCCCAACCCGATTCGGCCTCACTCGACGTGCTGATCATCGAGGCCGGCCCGCGACGACGGGCGGTCACCAACGCGCGAGCGCTGCGGCGGGATGAGCTGGCCGAACAACCCGACGCCCACCACGGGCTTGCCCGCGCGGTCACGCTGCAGCTCAAGGGCTGCTCCCACTGCGAGCTCAACGTGGACGGCGAGCTGCTGGGGGTCGAGCCGCGGTCGGAGCTGACGGTCGATCCCGAGGCCTATTCCCTGGTCGTCCCCTGAGCGTCCGCCGCCGGCGGCCTTGCCTCCCTACGATCCTCCGATGGCCTCCGAGAAGATCCCCACATCGCGGGTAGCCCGCAGCACAAAGCTCGGGCGGGTAGCGGCGACCCAGGCGATGAAGCGGTGGGGCACGATGGCGGCCAACGTCACGCGGACCGACGAGGCGGCTGAGGCGGCGCTCGAGAAGCGGCACATCGCGGCGGCCGAACAGCTCGTGGCGGTCCTGGGGACCATGAAGGGCGCCGCGATGAAGCTGGGCCAGGTCCTGAGCTTCCTCGACGTCGGCCTGGTGCCCGAGGACTACCGCGAGGAGTTCCAGGCCAAGCTCGCCACGTTGCGCGACGCCGCGCCCAACGTCGAGTTCGCCGACATGCGAAAGGTGATCGAGGACGATCTGGGCGACTCGCTCGACGAGGCCTTCGAGAGGTTCGATCGCGACGCGATCGCCGCGGCGTCGATCGGACAGGTCTACCGGGCCCGCCTGCACGACGGCCGCGAGGTGGCGGTCAAGGTCCAGTACCCGGGCGTGGCCGGTGCGGTCCGGGCGGACATGCAGAACATGGGGATGATCCTGCGGATCATGAAGACGATCGCCCCGGGGCTCGATCCCAAAGCCGTGGCCGAGGAGGTCCAGGGCCGGATCGAGGAGGAGCTCGACTACGAGCTCGAGGCCCAGAACCAGCGGGCGCTGCACCGCGTCTACCGCGGACACCCATTCATCGTCGTCCCCGGCGTCGTGACCGAGCTGTGCACCGAGCGGGTGCTGGTCACCGAGTTCGTCGACGGCAAGGGCTTCGACCACATGAAGCAGCTGCCCCAGGCCGAACGCGATCGGCTGGGCGAGATCGTCTTCCGGTTCTACCTGGGCACCCCGTACCGGCACCGGATGTTCTCCGGCGATCCGCATCCGGGCAACGCCCTGGCCCTCGACGACGGGCGCATGGCCTTCCTCGACTTCGGACTGTTCAAGCGTCTCGACCCACGGGTGGCCGAGCTGGAGCTCGAGGTGTACCGCTACGGCGCCGAGGGCCGGGCGGAAGACCTTCACGCCCTTTTCGTGCGCGAGGGCTTCATCACCCAGCCCGAGCGGTTCGGGCCGGTGGACACGCTCGAGCAGTTCCTCGACGCGGCCGGCTGGATGCTGCTCGACGAGGAGCTGGCCATGAACCCGGCCGCCGCGACCAAGGTGGCGATCGAGATGGGCGACCCCCGCTCCCGGCACTTCGAGGCGGCGCGACACCAGACGCTGCCGCCCGACCACATCCTCGGCCGGCGGGCGGAGATGCTCACGCTCGCCGTGCTGGGTCAGCTGTACTCGACCAACAACTGGTTCGCCATCGCCCAGGAGTGGATCTACGGCGGCGAGCCCCGGACCGAGCTCGGCCGCCTCGAAGCGGAGTTCTACGGCGGGCGGGCCTGAGGGCCGAGGGTGAGCGACGCCCCGCCCGCCCCGACACCGGACGCCGGAGCCGTCACGGTCCCGGGGTTCGAGCACCGGCCGGGCAACCACTGCGGGTCCACGGCCCTGCGCAACCTGCTCGGCCACCACGGCCTCGACGTCAGCGAGGCGATGGCGTTCGGCCTGGGGGCCGGACCCTGCTTCTACTACGTGCCCCTCGACGAGTCACCGTCGCGGTTCATCAACGGCCGGGCGGCCCGGCTGGAAGAGCAGTTCATCGACCTTACGGGGCTGGGGCTGGTGCTCGAGGAACCGGGGACCGGGCCCGAAGCCTGGGATCGCGCCCGCGAGGTGATCGACGACGGCCGGCCGGTGATCCTGCTGACCGATCTCTATGAACTCGAGTACTACGGCCGCTCGGCTCGGTTTCCCGGCCACGGCGTGGTGCTCGCCGGCTACGACGACAAGCGGGCGTGGCTGGCCGACACGGGTTTCGCCGAGCTCCAGACCACCTCGCTGGAGAGCCTTGCCCTGGCCCGCAGCTCCCAGCACCCGGTCTTTCCTCTCAGCGGTCATATGATCTCGGTGCCGGCAGGGGAGCGGCTGGCCCGGCCGGCCGATCGGGTTGTCGCTGAGGCGATCGCAGCCGCTGCCCACCAGATGCTCGAGCCGCAGCTCGGCGACTTCCAGGGGATGCCGGCCCTCGAGCGGTTCGCCCGCGAGGTCGGGGGCTGGCCCGAGGAGCTCGAGGACTGGCGCTGGTGCGCGCGGTTCTCCTACCAGGTGATAGAGAAGCGGGGAACGGGCGGCGCCAACTTCCGCGCGATGTACGCCGCGTTCCTGCGCGAGGTCGGATCACCGGCTACAGGTCTCGCCGAGACGGCCGCTGCCGCCTGGACCGGGCTGGCCGGCGAGTTGCTGGCCGCGAGTGAACCCGAGGAGCCCGACGCCGCCCGCTGGGCAGCGATCGCCGAGCGGGCGCAGCGTGTCCACGACGCCGAAGCGGCGCTGTGGATGCGTCTGGCTCAAGCGTAAGTCGCCCGGTTAGAGGCCAGGCCGCCGCGATAGGTAATGGTCTACGTCGTTCAGCTGGACCTCTGGCGGAAAGCTCTCCCCAAAGAAGCGGGTTTGGCCAACGAGGTGCGGTCCCGGGCTTGCACGCAGGACGAACCGGCAAGGGACCTGCACCGAAACTCGTGGTGTGGCGTCCCAATCGATTTCCGTCCGCTCCCCGAAGAGGGTGAGGTTCACGCTGCCCGGTAGTGCCGCATTTGGAGCAAGGATCCCCCGAACCCCGAGGGCTTGAAGGCGTTCTCCCTCAAACTGGCACGGACCCCAATCATCAGCGGTGAGGTCGCCCAGAGACAGGTCGGTGGAGGCCTGGTCAATACTTGTATGCGTGACCACGGCGCCTTCCGAAACCCGCAGCTCCCAGACATCAACCGTGAGTTCGGCCGCTTCATCAGGGTCCCGCAGATTCTCGTGGCGGACCAATTCCGCCACGGCAGCCGAGGGATCGAGCGAGCAGTACTGAGCGATGGTCGTCTCTTCATCGGAGTTCCAGCGTCCCTCGCGGCTATTCGGCCAAACCCACAACGGCTCGTCGTAGGTAGTGGCCCGGTACACCGTGCCCTCGAACTGGGGGAACGCAGGCGGACCGACCTCCATCGCATTGCTTAGGTGCTGTACTGCGTGCGGCTACCCCGAGCCGCGCTCAAGAGCTCCTGCTCGTAGGCAGGGTCATCGAGGAGATCGATCGGCTTCTTTCCACCGAGACCCCGGCGCGGGCGAGAGAACCAGGCAACAACGCCAGCCGGCGTCCAGGCGTGACGAAGCACCGCAACCAGCCGAGCCACCAGCCGTAGCCGGGACGAGCACTTCTCACCGGGGCGCTGCTGCCACCGACTCAGGGTCCGCGGGTCGACCCCAACGAGATCCGCCACCTGGCTTCGACGCACACCTGCCAGCTCAGAAGCCAACTCCCTCACAGTTTGCTGGCGGTCGGCATTGACCCCACCGATGAACTCGTCGAGGGCGTCTCGAATGACGTGGCGGATCCGTTCGATACCGATAAGCGCCTTCTCAAAGCGATCTAAGTCCGCTTCGCGCTTGGTCAATCCTGAACTGAGGTCCACGATCGCGGAATAGATCGCTGCCTGTTGCCTCACTGTAAGGTCCGCTGCATCCAACTTCGGCTTCAGGTCAGCAAGCCGCTTGGAGACTGAACTCAGGCGCTGTTGAATCGACTCGTCGATCTCTGGGCGACTCGCGACTTCTGCAAGTGCCTCGTCATAGCCCTCTAGGGCATCGTTCAGCGCTTCCTCGTAGTCGGACTTCAGCTCGTCAACCTGGCCATCGATCTCCTCCAATCGGCGCCGACGGGTGTCGGTGGCTTGGGCCACAGCCAGATCTCCTTTTGTTGTTGGTTCTCCGATGTCCTTTAAGAGAGGACATCTACAGGACATATGGTAGTTCACGCTTCAGTCGGGCACAACGCCTACCGGGCCATGAGCCGACGAGAACATGGATCCGCCCGTAGGTTCACGAAGTTCCGGGTGCCTCCGGATCACGGTAGACACGCTTGCGCCACGGCGGGGTCACCGACCCGAAGGAGCGGTCGGCGTCGGCCAACGGTTCGATGGGCAGCAGCTGCAGCTCTCGCGCCGGCGTGGTTCGCGGTTCGCGGTTGCGCTTTCGCCTGAGTGCCGCGGGAAGCAGCGGCCCCCAGGCCACCTCCTCGGCCGCGCCGGCCACCCACCGCTCGACCCTGGGCTCGGGTTTGGCCGCGCCCGCATGGCTGCCGCCGGAGACGTCCACTCCGCCCGTCGAGGGACCCCAGCCGCGGTGCCGGTCAGCCGACCACGGGTTCCGGGTGCGCGCGTACTGGTGCCCGTGGTGGGACCCGGCCCGCGACTCGGCCTTGCCGTCCGGCCCGATCCGCACCTGGTAGCTCTCCCAGTCGTGCAGGTGGAAGGCGCGGGTGCCCTCCATGAGCTTGCGGACGCCGGGCACCCCACTGCCGCCCGTGAGGCTCTCGGGGTAGTAGAGCCAGTACTGCAGGTACAGCGACCCGCCCCGTTGCCGCCGATCGACGACGTGTGTGAAGGCGGTTGCGGGCAGCCCGTCGTGCGAGCGCCCCACCTGGCCCTCCTTGCGGCCCCAGGCACACGACGGTGTGCCAAGGCAGTGCCGGTAGTCGACGGGCATCGACGCCGACCCGCTCTGGTACCGGATCGTCGGCGCGTGCCGGCGCACCAGCGCGGCGACCTCCTCCCCATACATCCCCTCGATTCCCTCGGCCCCACACCGATCCTCCACGCCGGCGGCGCACAGGAACGCATCGGCCACGGCGCGCCCGGCATCCCCAACCTCCGGAGCCTTCCCCGCCCCCACCAGCCCCGCGGTCAGCACCATCGCAACCAGCGCAACGAGCCCAACCCACTCGAGCGCCGCCTGCCCCGCTTCCCCCCGCACCGCGTCCACCGCCCGACCGTAGGCCCCCCACCCGCACGGATCTGGCACGACCCGTCACAACCAATGCCCAACGCCCAACACCGCCAGCCTGACGCCGCCTGAGCGCTCCTTCCCGTGCACCCAAACGCCCCTCACCTCCTGAAATGGTCCGCGGGCGGTGCACCAGAAGGAGTTCGGCGGGGGGGGTGCCGTGAGTCCTACGCGCGACGCGCCCCAGCCGGCCTAGGCCCCGAACCCCACCGATTGGTCGCCGGACTCGCCCTGGACGAAGACCACCTCGGAGCTGTCGAGGTGGACCTCGCCGTCGGCGGTCTGGACCGTGGTCCAGCCCTTGCCCTCGAAGACCGCCTTGCGCAGGGGCTCGAGGTGCTCGTCGGCGAGACGCAGCGACAGGACCTGCCCGCCCTCGAATCCGACCTGGATGCGCTTCGTGTCCATCAGTGAACCTCCGCTGGCTGTACGACCTCGGTGAGCACGCCTCCGGTGGCGCGCGGGTGCAGAAAGGCGACCTGGCTGCGGCAGATGCCGGGCCGGGGCTGCTCGTCGATCAGGCCGACGCCGGCGTCCCGCAGCTTGTCGAGCGTCGCGGCGATATCGGACACCGCGTAGGCGACGTGGTGCAGGCCGGTGCCCTTGCGGGCCAGGTACTTGCCGACGGGGGTGTCGGGGCCAAGCGGGCGCAGGAGCTCGACGTGGCCGTCGCCGACGTCGAGCAACACGGCCTCGACGCCCTGGGACTCGACGGTCTCGCGGTGGACAAGCTCCATCTCGAAGCTGTCGCGGTAGAGGGCGATGGCGCCGTCGAGATCCTCGACGGCGACGCCGATGTGGTCGATGCGGCCGAACATGCGGGCCGCAGTGTACGCATCGCCCGGATCCGACGGCCGGGTCCACCGCCGTGAGCTCTCGATATCTCCCGCTCGGCGGGCGAGATCGAGCGCTCGGCGGGACGCTCCCGGGTGGCTCAGTCCTCGTCGGGTTTGTCGTCGCGGGCGGCCGGGCGGCCGACGATCCGCTCGATGTCCTCGCGGCCGAGCACCTCGGCCTCGAGCAGGGTGGTCGCCAGCTCGTCGAGCACATCGCGGTGCTGAGTCAGCATCCGCTCGGCCCGGCGGTAGGCCTCGTCGGCGAGCTGCTGGACCTCCTCGTCGCGGATCCGCTTGAGCTGCTCGGAGACCCCGAAGTCGTTGCCGGGAACCTGCAGCGAGCGGATGGTGGTGCCCATTGCGTACTCGTAGACCATCGAGCGGGCGATCTCGGTCACCCGTCGGAGGTCATCCACGGCGCCCGTGGTCGCGCGGCCGAAGGTGAGCTGCTCGGCGACGCGGCCGGCCAGCAGCACCGTCATATGGTCGAGCAGGTCGTCGCGGGAACGCAGGTAGCGGTCCTCCTGGGGCAGGTTGAGCGTGAAGCCCAGCGCCTGGCCCCGGGGGACGATCGAGACCTTCTGGACCATGTCCATGCCGGGCAGCAGCTCGCGGGCCAGGGCGTGGCCGGCCTCGTGCCAGGCGATGATCTGCTTCTCGGAGTCGGTGATGACCTTGCGGGACTCCAGGCCGGCCACGACCCGCTCGAAGGCATCGTCGAAATCGCGCTGGGCCAGGAACTCGCGGCGGGCCCGCCCGGCGAAGATCGCCGCCTCGTTTGAGAGGTTCGCCAAGTCAGCGCCGGTGAGCCCGGCCGTGTGGGCGGCGATCTGGTCGAGGTCGACGTCCTGTCCGATCGGCTTGTTCGCCGTATGCACGTCGAGGATCCGGCGGCGGCCCGCACGGTCAGGCGGAGCCACGAGCACCTGGCGGTCGAAGCGGCCGGGCCGCAGCAGCGCGGAGTCGAGCTTCTCGAGAAGGTTGGAGGCAGCCATCACCACGACGTTGTCGCGACCCTCGAAACCGTCGAGCTCGACGAGCAGCTGGTTGAGGGTCTGGTCGCGCTCGCCGGTCACGTCGCTGCCCCGGGCGCCGCCGACCGCGTCGAGCTCGTCGATGAACACGATGGCCGGGGCGTTCTCGCGCGCGGTCTCGAACAGCCGCCGGATGCGGGCGGCGCCGATGCCGGCGAACATCTCGATGAACGAGGCGGCCGACTGGCTGAAGAAGTTGGCGCCGGACTCGTGGGCCACGGCCTTGGCCAGCAGCGTCTTGCCGGTACCGGGCGGGCCGTGGAGCAGGATGCCCTTCGGCACACGGGCTCCGAGCTTTTGGAAGGTCTCGGGCTCGCGCAGGAACTCGACGACCTCGCGCAGCTCGTCCTTGGTCTCCTCGGCGCCGGCGATGTCGTCCCAGCCGACGGCGCTCTCGGACTGCGGCGTGATCTGCTGCGGCTTGGTCTTCGGCATCCGGCGCATCGTGGCCGCGATGAGAAAGACGAGGATCGCGAAGAAGATGATCGGCAGCCAGGTGATTGCGGCGTCCTCGATGTCCTCGTAGCCGAAGCCGGCGCCGGGGTCCTCGGCGCCTGACGGGGCCGGAGACGCGCCGGCGCGGGCGAGCGTGCGGCTCCAGAACGGGTTCTCGGGGACGGCGAACCCGCGGGGCTTGGCGGGCGGGCCGGAGCCGACGTCGGTCGCCCGTTCGGGGCCGAGGTCGACCTCCGAGCCGGCGGCGCGAACGGTCACCCGGTCCCCAGCGAGCATCTGGACGGCAACCGTGCCGGGCTGGGTGGAGACCACGGCGTCGCTGCGGCGCACGATCGCCGTCGTCTCGCCCGCCCGGGCGGTCAGGACGCGCCCCCTATCGGGGCGCGGCTCGAGGGGCAGAAAGGCCCGCAGCGCCGGATCGAGCTCCGGCGCCGAGCCGCGGGCATCCGCGTACAGCGACCCTGCGACCAGGGTCGGGCGGACGTCGAAGCGACCCCGCCCCGTGTCGCACCCCGAGCCGGCGAGCCGAACGCGGCTGGAGGGGCCGACGCGAAGCAGGGTGCCGTCGCCGAGGGAGATCTGGACGATGCCGCTGTGGCGGGTGCGCAGCTCGTCGCCGACGAAGACCGGGAGTCCCCCGGCCGCCGGTTCGGTGCCGCCGGCTCCGCGCAGCGTGGCCTCGCCGCTGAGCGCGCCGATGGTGCCGCAGGTGGACACGGTCGGCGCGTCCTGGGCCTGCGCGGGCACCGCCCAGGCGACCGTGGCCAAGGCAGCCGCCGCCAGCGCGCGAACCGGCCACATGCGGGCGGGGGCGTGGAGCGACGCAGGGGGCATCGCCCTTGCTATCGGCTCGGAGCGCTCCGTACTGGAGGCCCCGAGGGCGGATCAGGCGTCGACGCCCTCCGCGCGCAGGGCCTCGCGCAGCGCGGCGATCCCGACCTCGATCTGGTCCTCGTCGGGCTCGCGGGTTGCGAACAGCTGCTGGATCGCCTGGCCGGGCGCGTGGAAGGCCCGGGCCAGCGCCGAGTCGGGGTGGCGCTCGGACCAGGTGAACGCCTCGACCGCCCCGGACACGGCCCCGGCGGTCACGGCGCCGCGTACGACCACCCCGGGTGGCATGGGCAGGCTCTCCAGAAGCAGCTGGCCGGCCGCCGTCAGGGCCAGCATGGGCGCCAAGAGGTTCGATCCGCAGCGGTCGTGCTCCTTGGTGGCCGTGCGTGGATCCATCGAGCCCTGCTCGTAGGCGCCGATCGCCTTGTGCTCGACGCCGTGGTAGGAGGCCAGCTGCGAGCCGCGCAGCGCCGTCACCGCGGGCACCAGCCCGAGGACCGAGGCCGCGAGCTCTCGGCCGACGCTCGGCGGCCCGCCTCGCCGCACGACGCTCGTCAGAAGGATGCTGCCGCCCGCGCTGGCGGCGACGGCCGGCGACTCGAACGGCAACCGGGCCGCCGGGAGCCGCATCCGCACGAGCGGCAGGACGGCAAAGGCCTCGGCCAGCTTGACGGGCCCACGGAGAAACGGGGCGCGTCCGACCACGTCGGGGGCGAAGCTCGGCTTGCGCCCCGACCCGACGTGGATCTCGCCGTCGGTGTCGCGGACCGCCGCGGCCCAGCTCGTCGGCCCGTGGATCAGCAGCCCGTTGCGCAGCGCCATCCCTCCGAGGCGCAGCGGCTCGCCCTCGGGGGCGGCATCGGCCTCCGGGGGCATTTCGTCGGGCTGGCTGGCGGGGGTGTCGCTCACGGTCGCAACCTGCGATCCATGATGTCAGCCCAGCAACGTGGTCACGAACTTCCGGTAGAAGGCAGACGCATGGACGAGGTCCTCCACGGCCACGCGCTCGTCCGGCGCGTGGATCAGCGGGGCGACCTCGTAGAGGTCCTGCTCGCGCTGGGGGAAGAACCCGTACGCCTGTGTGTCGAACGCCGCCCGGAACCAGTGACTGTCGCTGAAGCCCGGCAGCAGGACCGGCACGGGGATCGCGTCGTGGCGGCGGGCCCACCCGGTGATCATGTCCATCGCTTCCGAGGACGTTGGCGACCGGTTGCCCACGACCTCCTCGACGAAGCGCAGCTCGAGATCGGGATCCGATCCGAGGACGAGCTCTGCCCGGGCGCGCGCGTGGTCGGACCCCAGTCCGGGCGGCACCCGGCAGTCGACGAGGACCGAGGCCCGGGAGGGAATGACGTTGGCCTTGGCCGACGCGCGGGCCATCGTCGGCACCAGCGTCACGCCGAGCATCGGCTCCAGCAGCAGGTCGGCGATCCGCCGGTCGACGGCGCGCACGCGCTCCAAGGCCAGGGCGGCCGCGGCCGCTTCGTCGGGACCGTCCAGCGCGCCGGGCCCGAGCAGGGCTTCGGCCAGCGCCACCCCCTCCGGGGTTCGCTCCGGCGGCGGCTGGCGCTCGCCGATCCGTCGCAGGGGCTCGGCCAGCTTGAGCAGGGCGTTGTCGCCCAACCGGGGGACCGACGCGTGCCCGGCCTGGCCTCTCGCCTCGATCTCGAAACGGCTCACCCCCTTCTCGCCGACACAGACGGTCTGGAACCGCTGCCCGCCGTAGTCGAAGACGGGCCCGCCCCCCTCGTTGACCACGATGTCGCAGCGGACGAGATCGGCGTGCTCGTCGCACAGCCATCGGGCCCCCTGGGAGGCCCCGGTCTCCTCGTCGGCGGTGACGATCACCAGCAGCGTTCCCCGCCGGGGCCGCCACCCGCCGGCGACGAGATCGAGCGTGGCGCCGACCTCGGCCGCGACCTGCCCCTTCATGTCCAGGGCGCCCCGGCCCCACAGCTCGCCGTCGATGACCGCGCCCGACCAGGGGTCGTGTCGCCACTCGTCCGGATCCGCCAGCACGGTGTCGACGTGACCCAGCAGGCCGACGACCGGGCCCGGCTCGCCGCTGTCCAGCCGGGCCACGAGGTTCGGCCGGCCGCTGGTGCGTGCCACCTGCGTGGTGGTGAACCCGGCGTCTGTCAGCAGCCGGTCGAGGTGGGCCTGGGCTCGCTCCTCGTTGCCGGGCGGGTTGGAGGTGTCGAACCCGATCAGCTCGGCGCCGAGCTGGACCGCGGTGTCTGCGCTCACCCTCTCCACCCCCGGGTCTGCCCGTTCGCGATCACCGCTCCGAGCCTACCGCCGCAACCGACGGGCCCCCCGGGCGCCGGCGGGCTCCGGATCGGCAGCGCCGCCGGTCCGCGCCAGATCGATCAACCGGTGGTCGGCGGTGAACAACCGGCCGGTGAGCCCGAGCGCGACGACGCTGGTGGTCACGGCCGCCGAGGCGAGAATCATGTACATCACGACGGCCTGGACCAGCACGGCGTCCACCGGGTCCACCCCGGCCAGGATGAGGCCGGTCATCGCGCCGGGCAGGAACACGATGCCGACGGCGCGGGTGGTCTCGATCTGGGGAGTCAGCGCGATCCGCAGCGCCGCGCGGATCGACGGCATCGCGGCCTGGCGGCCGGGTTGACCCAGTGCCAGCCGGGCCTCGACCTCCGGTCGCTTGTCGCGTAGCTCCTCGACCACCCGGCGCACGGCCACCACGGAGGCGTTCATCGAGTTGCCGATCACCATTCCGCCCAGCGGCACCAGGGCCCGGGCCTCGAGGGGAAACACCCGCAGCCCGAACAGCACCCCGATCGTGACGGCGGCCGTCAGGGCGAAGGCCGTGAAGGCCAGCGACAGCAGGCGCGGCACCTCGGGCGCGCGCTGGCGGACGACCACCGCCGCGAAGACGACCATCCCGGCGATCCACAGCCACGAGAGCAGCAGCGGCTGGTCGGGATCGATGACCAGGGCGAGCCCGAGGCCGACCAGCAGCAGCTGGGCCAGCGCCCGCGCCGACGCCCAGGCCATCGCCGACGCGAGACCCAGGTGCTGGCGCAGCGACAACGCCACCGCAAGCGCGACGAACAGCAGCGAGGCCGCCAGCCCGAGGGCGCTGACGTCGCCGCTTCTCAGCACGAGACCACCCGCCCCTCGTCGATCTCCACCACGGCGTCCGCCAGGCGCTGCACCTGGGCGGAGTCGTGGGTGACCCACACCATCGGCACACCCCCGTCGGCGAGAAGACGCGCCTGATCCTCGAGGGCGCGGCTTGCGGTGTCGTCGAGGGCCGAGGTCGGTTCGTCCATGAGCAGCACCTCCGGCTCGGCGACCAGCGCCCGGGCGAGACAGACACGTTGCGCTTCGCCGCCGGAGAGCTCGGTGGCCTCGCGATCGAGGAACGCTGAGCCGAGCCCGGCCCGGGTGAGCGCGTGCTCGGCGTCGCCGGCCGGGAGGCCGGGCCGGGCGACCTCGAGGTTCTCCCGCACCGTCCCGGGGAACGGGGTGGGGCGCTGGAAGACCATCCCCACCCGGCGCCGGAGGGCCAGCGGGTCCAGCGTCACGAGAACGTCGCCGCGGAACTCGACGACGCCGGTCGTGGGGACCTCCAGGCGATTGCACAACCGCAGCAGGGTGGTCTTGCCCGACCCCGATGGCCCCACCACGGCCGTGATCCGGGCCGAGCCGATCTCCAGGTCGACGTCGGCGAGGACCCGGCGGCCCTGGCGCTCGACCGTGACCGCGCGCATGGCGAACAGCGGGCTTCCGGACCCGCGGGAAGGCCCTGCCGTGCGGGGTGGCCCGGGAGGCATCGAGCCGCAGTCTGCCACCCGCCCACCCGGGCTCCTCAGAAGGCCTGGACGACGAGGGCGATCGCGCTGACGACCAGCACGGCGGAGATGGCCCGCATCAGCGGGCCCTCGTCGAGGCGCCCGGTGAAGCTCGCGCCCAGGGCCGCGCCGGGCACCGCACCGATCAGGCCCGCGACGGCCAGCTCGACGTCGATGCCGCCGGAACCGAGGTGACCGATCAGTCCCCCGATCCCGAGAAGCACGCCGACCGCGCTGTTGGTCCCGACGGCCGCGGCCGGCCTGACGCCCACCCACCGCACCAGCGCCGGCAGGCGCAGCGATCCGAGCATCAGCCCGACCATCCCGCCGAGCGCCCCGACGACCGCTCCGACCCCGAGGGCCGCCCTCGGGCGAAACGGGCCTCCAGCCGCGGGCGCAACTCCCCGGCGGCCGCGACGGCCGACCTCGACGGCTCCGAGGAGGACCACCACCGCGATGAGGATCACGAGCGCCCGGTCGGGCAGCGAGCCCGCGAGCAGCCCTCCGGCGAACCCGCCGAGCAACGTCGGCACGGCCAGCCAGGCGAAGAGCCTGCGATCGACGCGGCCCGATCGCAGGTGGGTCACCGCGGCGGCCGAGGCCGCCGCTCCGCTGATCAGCAGGTTGGCCGCCGCTCCCGCCGCCGGAGAGCTCGCCAGCACGATGACCAGCGGCAGCCGCAGGTTGCCCAACACCAGACCGGCGACACCGCCCGCGAGGGCCACGGCGAACGACCACACCCCGAGGGTGACCAGCTCGGCAACGCCGGGATCCACGCCGCCACGGTATCCGCATGGCGCACACCTATCCTGCCGTGCATGGAGACGCTGTTCGAGCCCCCCGACGATCACCGCTCCGGCGCAACGACCGAGGTGCCGGACGGCGACCTGCCCCTGGCGGCGCGGATGCGACCCCGCACCCTCGAGCAGTTCATCGGCCAGCGCCACCTGCTCGACGACGGCGCCGGGCTCCGCGTCGCCGTGGAGGCGGGGCGGTTGCACTCGGCCGTCTTCCACGGACCTCCGGGGACGGGCAAGACGACGCTCGCCCGCCTGGCCGCCGAACGGGCCGAGGGAGCGTTCGAGGAGCTCTCGGCGGTGCAGGCCGGCCGGGCCGAGGTCCGGGGCGTGCTCGAGCGCGCGCGCCAGCGCCGGCAATCGGGCCGGCGGACCGTGTTCTTCCTCGACGAGATCCACCGCTTCAACAAGGCCCAGCAGGACGCCCTGCTGCCGGCCGTGGAAGAGGGCCTCGTCGTGCTGACGGGAGCAACCACCGAGAACCCCTACTTCGAGGTCAACTCGGCGTTGCTGTCGCGGTGCCAGGTCTACGAGCTGCGCGCCCTCGATGCCGGCGACACGGCCGAGGTCCTGCGCCGCGCCCTCGACGACGAGCGCGGCGTTCCCGATGCGCCGCCGTTGTCCGACGAGGCGATCGCCCACCTGGCACGCCAGGCCGGCGGCGACGCCCGAGCCGCCCTGGCCGCGCTGGAGCGGGCGGTGGCCCTGGCCCGCGACGGCGGCCTGCCGGAGATCGACCTTGCCGTCGCCGAGGACGCGTTGCAGCGCCAGGCCGTCCGCTACGACCGGGCCGGCGACCAGCACTACGACTTCGCCTCGGCGCTGACCAAGTCGCTGCGCGGATCGGACCTTGAT